>NZ_JAEKNT010000087.1 GCF_016406725.1 Sphaerochaeta sp. S2
CAGTAAAGCTTCTCTCTTTCCATACGCATCAAGCAATGCTTTTACTGCATCCAGCAGTTCAGTCAGCTTGGCTTGCACATTCAGCTGGTATCCACGCTGAAGCTCTTCAACCAAGGTAGCTACCGGTATAATTCTTTTTACCCGATAGGCATTGCTACCCGCAAATACATATCCGCTATTAAGCAATCCTCTTCTTGCATTGTTCAATGCAATGGAGATGCAGTAGTTCGCTTGCTCTGCCTTGCAGGTGGCAAGACACTTCCAAGCACAACGGAATGAGGGATTGTTCCCTGCTTCACTATCAAGGATGAACTGGTTGCGAATTGCACGACCAGGCATTCCAACGGGACTCTTGATGAGACCGATTTGTTCCTTCGTGCAGGAAACATAGGCTTCCTTGAAACGAATATCGGCGTCACATTCATCAGTTGCAACAAAACGGGTTGCCATCTGTACGGCACTCGCACCAAGGCTTAGTACCTTGTAGATATCCTTTCCTGTGTAGACACCACCTCCTGCAATTACAGGAATGGCAACACCCTTGCTCTCTTCGAAAGGTTTCAGTGCTTCCACCACGGTGGGGACAATGGCCTCGAGTTGGTACTCTGGGTCATCCAATTGCTCAGCGGTAAATCCTAGGTGTCCACCTGCCTTTGGTCCTTCAACCACAACTGCATCCGGGGTGTCGTTATACAGCTTCTCCCACATCCGGAAGATCATCTGTGCAGCCCTTGCAGAGCTTACGATTGGGGCAAGTTTGACGTCTGCTTTTCTGAGTGCTTCTACTGGGATGTTCTTGATCGGGAGGCCCGCTCCAAGAAAAACGATATCCACTTTCTCTTCAATGGCTACATCGAGGAGTTGGTGGAAATCATTCACAGCGACCATGATGTTCACCCCAATGATTCCATCACTCAAGCTTCTGGCTTTACGGATTTCATTCCTGAATGCTCTAAGGTTGGCGGCTCTACCGTCCTCATAGTAGTCTTTCTCAAGCAGGCCTATTCCATTGGCTGCAATTACCCCAATACCTCCAGCATTGGCAACAGCCGATGCCAGTGAGGAGAGAGAGATTCCAACTCCCATTCCCCCTTGTACGATAGGGGTCTTTGCCACAAGGTTTCCGATTCTCAGCTCCGGCCAGGTAATCTTTGAACTGAGGATTTTCTCAATAGCAGGCTTGACCTCCCCTAGATGGAGTTGTTGTACACAATGGTGCAATACGCTCTTGAGATTTGTATGTAAAGTTTCTAAATCCGGTATTGTCATGCTACATTCCTTTATTGCAGGTACTAGTATAGCCTAACATTAACATAATTACAGATTTTGTAATAGTGTTAGAAAAGATTCTTTTCCCCTGTTCCCTATTAAGTCTTCATTGTAGTGGAGTGAATATTGCAGAGAATATAAAGACCCGTCAGAGAAATAGGTGGACGCCACGTAGAGTAAACTATGCTTTCTAGACGAAAGCAGTGGATTTTGAGTAGTATGGAAGAATGAATATGATGCTTTTAGAAGAGCAGGAGAAAGGAAGAGCTTCCTTTCTCTCTACCATTGGAAAGTTAGAGAAAACCATTCTCACTCTCCAGCGAAAAGGAGCCTCCACGGCATTGGCAGAGAGGCGCCTACATGCTTATAGGCTAGGTTTTGCTGTGCTCTTTGCTGATGCTTCATCGTATAGCATAGATGAGCTCAAGGAAGGTAATGCAGTTCTCTCGGATCTTATTCCTTCCTTGGAGAGATCATACGCAAAACTAGCACAAGGGAGTCCTCAAAGGACCCTGCTGGAGAGAAGAATCAGTTCAATGAGAGTTGCCATCAGGGCGATTGACGAGCTTCTCGGCGAGCACACTTCGTAAAATCGCCGCATATTCCCTCTCAAGTTTTTCTTCATCGATCGTAAGGCACCGTCCTTCCTGTATTATCCAACGCCCACCGAGCATAACGTGTTTGATCATGGAGGGTCGGGTGTGGATCAAGGTATTGTAGGCGACATTGGAGAATCCCGGCGTTTCTATAAGTGGGGAGAGAGCAAGCCCGTCCTCCACGAATAGCATGTCGGCCGGAGCTCCAACGGCAATCGTCCCTTGGTATCCTGAGGAAGAAGCTATCGGGGCTGCTGCCTTGCTCGCCATGTTCCAGACATGGGATGCCCCGAGGTGTTCGCTCTTGTTGCTCTGCTTCAGCTCTGCGTAGGTGGTGCGCATGACTTCCCAGATATCATGAGTGAGAAAATCGGTTCCCAGTGTGATACGAGCCCCTCGCTCCATTAGATCTATAAGGTTCATGGAACGTGCTCCAGAGATGAGGTTGGAAATCGGGCAGTGCACGATTGTTGCCTTGCTTGAAGCAAGCATTGCGCGGTCCCGTTCAGTAGTCTCCACACAATGGAACAGAATCGTTTGCTTGCCGAGCAGGGCTTTCTTTTCCAGCAATTCCACAGTGGACATGCCAAATTTCCTGAGTACTTCTTCTCTTCTGAAGCGTGTCTCCAGACAGTGGGTCATGAGGGGCCAAGCAGTTTTCTCAACTCTTTGGATTGCCTCCTGCAGCCCTTTTTCATCCAGGTCCTCTTCTTCTGGTAGATGGGTGCCACGCTGTATGTGATTGCAGGTAAGTTCATGGCTGGGATTCTCGTCGTACCAGTCAACCAAGGCCTTGATACCAATCTTCTCAGCACATGCTTCCAGAATCCCACTGCTCTCATCCGCCTGTCCGGTCTCTACGATGAAGCCGACACCTGATTTCACATATTGCAGATAGGCATACAGAACCAGCGTTTCAAATGCGGGCGTTCCTACACTGTTGTCGAGATACTCAAACAGATCTGTTTGCAGTCGTCCTTGTTCTGTCTCGTTACACCAATTATGGAGGCTCATATCACTGAAGAGTCCCCTGAGCAGAGTGTCTGGCGTATGCACATGACAATCAGCGAGGGCGGGGTAGAGCAGGAAGGCTGAACAATCGATGACTTCTTCTCCTGATTCCCCATGCAAGGAATCCTCAATATCAGTGATGGTTCCATCTTCTATTCTGATGTCTTTCTTGTGCAGGGAGTAATCTGGGCCCAGGAAACGTGTTTGTTTGAGTATCATGCATAAACCATACCATCTGCTTTTATTGCTTCCAAGTGAAAGATGGCGCTTTTGGGTTATTCGCTGAATCGAGTGGGTAACCCTACATGATGGTGGCTTTAGGAAGTGCAAGCTCTCCACAGACAAAATAGATCATTGCCATGAAATTCTTCATGTTTTTGAACCCTCTTGCTCTGTGCTTGATCAGACTTATCATCGAGTTGAATCCCTCCAGAAGTGCGTTGGTCTTCCTGGAATCGAAGTAGTTGAGAATCTCCAAGGCATTGCGGGTGAGCGACTGACCCACCTTCTGCATCTCCGCTATGCGGCTGTTGGACAGCTCCATGCACAAGGCCTCGAAAGCTTCGACAGCACTCTCGTAATCAAGGCAATTCTCATAGAATCCCTGCAGTTTCAGGCGGTAGTTGTAGGCGGTGACGGTATCCAGGTGGTCTGTGCTCAGCAGCAGCTCCAACTGGCTCAGCTGCTTTTCTGTGAGGTTCTGCTTGTTCTTCAACCACAGATAGCGGGTTCCTTCCAGCGACCCGATCTTCTTTCTGTCCTTGGAACGCATCTCTCGGCGCCTGACCTGGTCCACTGAGTCACCCATCATCTTGACGACGTGGAACTTGTCCACCGTCGTCCTTGCCTGGGGGAATGCGTCTGTCATGGCATTTCGGTAGCCGTGGCACATGTCGCTGGTCACGTCCCCCACCTTGTCCGGCTCTCCCTGCTTGGCCTTGAAGATGTGCAGGAACTGCTTCACCGTATCCTTGCCTTTTCCTTCCACCGTATACAATACCCTAGCCTTGGAACCGTCCTTCTCAGGATGTGCCAGGAATACGGTGATGTAATGCTGGCCCTTGTGGCTGTACTCGTCCACCCCGATGGCATCGACCCCGCTGAAGTCCTGCTTCTCAAGGGCCTGCTGTACGTACAGGCTGATCAGCCTCCACAGCCTGGTGTCATGCTCGCCCACCTGCTTGGCGACCTGGCTGACCGGCATCTGCTGCAGCATCGTCAGCAGGACTGCCTCCATCAGCAGGGTGAAGCCGCTTCCCGACCTCGCCCAGGGAACCTCCACCAACCTGACCTTGTGCTGCTCGCACTCGATGCGCGGAACCCTGGCGTGGATGTAGCAACGGTACTGGAAGAAGTTCAGGTGCCGCCAGACCTTCCGCTTTGAATCATAGATGCGGCAGCTCTCACCGCATTCGGGGCAGGGAAACTTGCTCCCTTCCTGGTAATCAACAGTGATGTGTACTTCCATCTTGTCCGGATTCTTCTCTGAGGGGACCATCTCAACATTCGTTACCCTCCAGGGTTCAGTCAAGCCAAGGGCCATGGTGAAGATGTCTGTCTGGGAGAATCCGTTCATCGTGAATTACCTCTCTGTCCTATGATACCAAAACAGTACCACAGCACTCCCAGAGTTTTCCACTATCACTTTGCCTCTTTAGGATTCTACCCACTCAAAACAGCGAAAGGCC
>NZ_JAEKNT010000088.1 GCF_016406725.1 Sphaerochaeta sp. S2
GCCTGAAGGTTGCTTGAGAAAGCTAGCTCAATACAAACACGTTCTTACCCCGGATTTCAGTCTCTATACGGATATGCCTCTTGCCATACAACTCTTCAATACCTTCAGAAACAGATGGTGTGGCGCTTTTTGGCAAGAATTAGGCCTCTCAGTTTTGCCGACCATAACATGGGGTAACAAGGAGAGCTTCGATTTTTGCTTCAAGGGTGTTCCTAAAGGATCAGTCGTAGCTATCTCTACAATTGGGTGTAAGCATTGCAAAGAGGCATTCATGCTTGGATATAACGAAATGCTGAATCAAATTACGCCCGAGCTAATACTGTGTTTTGACATGCCTTTTCCGGAGATGGATGGCAATGTCATCTATATAAAAACCGATCGTTTTCCACAAAAGAAGAAAAAGGAGAGCACTATATGGGAGGAAGAGGAACTGATTCAAGGTACTTTGGACCTAAACAGATGGACTTCAATTTAGTACAACAAGACCGTATAGAAAAAGGAAGGGCCGAAACCGCTGGCCATGGAGGTAGAGAGAGCAAAGAACCTATTGCTTTTAGCACATGTGCCTGCTGTGAAGAGTACACTATTCCTTTTGATTCAGAGTTTGTAGTATGTCCTCTCTGTGGATGGATTGACGATCACTTTCAGAACTTGCATCCTGATAGCACTGAAGGCAAGAATTCCATCTGTTTGCATGAAGCGAGAAAAATACATCAGACTCGTCATAGATAGCATACCAATGTAGATTTAGGCGTTTTTTCCTTTCAGGACAACACATTTCCCTCGCCTGCCCCAATATTTAATGGTAAGGTTACACCAAGAAACGGGGAGATAGCACTATGAAGGAACGCTATGACGTTGTGGTAGTCGGGGGTGGAATCGCTGGATTGGTGGCATCCGCATACTGTGCTCGCTCTGGGTGCTCAGTCCTACTCTGCGAGCAGCAAGAGAAGCTTGGCGGACTGGTAAATTCCTTTGAACGAGATGGGTTCATCTACGATCAGGGGATTCGGGCTATTGAAAACTCAGGCATTATCTTCCCAATGCTGAAGCAATTGGATATCGAAATCCCATGGGTAAGAAGTCCTGTCACCCTTGCAGTTGGGGATGAGAAGATTGTAGTAGAAAGCAAAGAGAGCTTTGTCGGCTACCAAGCAATGCTTGAAAACCTGTATCCCCAGAATAAGTGTGACATTGCTGCCATCATGGAGGAGATCAAGAAGATCACCACATATATGGATGTATTGTATGGAATCGACAACCCAATGTTCCTCGACTCCTATGATGATTTCTCCTACGTCAGAAAAACCCTTTTACCTTGGTTATTCAAGTATATGAAAACCATCGGGAAAATTGGAAAGCTGAACGAGCCGGTAGCCGAGTACTTGCAGAAGTTTACCAACAACCAGGCTTTGATAGATATCATCGCCCAGCATTTCTTTGCAGACACTCCAACCTTTTTTGCATTGAGTTACTTTGGACTGTACCTCGAGTACCAGTACCCCATGGGAGGAACCGGTGCTCTACCTTTGGCGTTGGAAAAGTATCTTCGTTCCCACGATGTCGACATTCTGCTTAACTACCCTGTCACTAAGATAGATGCAGAACAACAGACTATTGAAGGTCGTATCAAATATGATCATCTTATCTGGGCAGCAGATTTAAAGCAGCTCTACAGAATTCTTAAAACTAATCCACTACGTGATCCAAAAATGCAAAATACTATAGAGAAAACAAGCAATTTGCTTGAAACAAAGCACGGAGGGGACTCTATCTTCTCTCACTTTGTTGCAACCGATCTTCCTCCATCGTATTTCAAGGAACGCTCCACTCACCATTTATTCTATACCCCAAACACCAAGGGACTGAGTACGGTAGACATAAAAGCGTTGGATCCTACAATCCATGATAAACAAGTGATCAAGGAGTATCTCAAGGCATATCTAGAAACAACCACCTATGAGATTTCCATCCCAGTTCTCAGGGACCCGAATCTGGCGCCTCCTGGAAAGACAGCCATCATTATCAGCACACTGGCGTCCTACGAACTATTCAAACGTATTGAGAACGATGGTTGGTATGAAGAGGCTAAGCAGTTCTCCCAGGAGCACATAATTAAAACACTTGCTTCCTCCCTCTATGAAGGACTGGAAGACCATATTCTGGATGCTTTCACATCCACCCCGCGTACTATCGAAAAGCTGACAAGCAATAGTGAGGGAGCTATCACCGGTTGGGCATTCACCGAGGGGGAGGTTCCTGTTATCCATTCGATGAAGAAGATAACCAAGTCTGTCATTACCCCACTTACACACATAAGCCAAGCAGGCCAGTGGAGTTTCAGCCCCTCTGGTCTGCCTATATCAGTCATGACTGGCAAACTGGTGGCTGGTAGGGCATTGAAGGAGTTGGGGAAGAAATAAGGTTACAGAAAACGGGGATTTTCAGGCTATAGATATAGTACATAACGTATTTAAAATATTATATATATACCATATATACAGTTACATGTATTTTAGGCCAAAAACCTTGAAAACGTGTAATTTATGCACTTCATAAACCTTGAAAACGTGTAATTTATGCACTTCATAAACCTTGAAAACGTGTAATTTATGCACTTCATAAACCTTGAAAACGTGTAATTTATGCACTTCATAAACCTTGAAAACGTGTAA
>NZ_JAEKNT010000089.1 GCF_016406725.1 Sphaerochaeta sp. S2
GCGAATAACACCGAGATGTTTTAGAGAAAGCGTAGTGTTCCTTTTGAGCGTAGGAATTCCCCAAGTATTATTAGATGAGTACCTATGACGAAGAAAGTATGGGCGGTCTCTTTTAGGATCGGGTTGTGCCATCAGTGATAGTTGCAGGAACGACAACAGTAATAGCACCCATCTACAAATTGGTAATAGCCGTGTGCTTTACTGAGTGCATCAGAACAAGAGTTGCAATACCCTAAATCTTTTTGATGTTCTGGGTTGGGTAGATGATCACAACTCATTTTGTGAACTTCATGATAGTGATTTTCAATAGTTTCCGTATTTACACAATACTTTTCCACAACAATCCTCCTAACATTCCCTCTGTTAGGTAGCTCAATGATGTTTATTTTCTAGGGTTTTGTATGATGGTTATAAAATAAATCTGAAAAACAGATTTGTAAATAGTTTATTTTTTATAATATATATAAATATTAAGTTTACTAATCTTAATGATGAAAATATGTCAGATATAGTGAAATATGATGAAAATTCGTCATGTGAACGAATAGTTCATTGTAAAAAAATGGAACAACGATTTGAAATTCTATGTGCTTGAAGATTTTGGTAAAATCTAATGAACTACTTCATTGTCATGGTTCTTGTTCCGATCTATTTGAGAGGATGATTTCTAGGTACAGATCTTTGCACTAAATCTATGTTGTGACACCTTCCCTATAACTTCAATCATTTGCCTTATGTGCATCAACCTTCTCCTTATGGTATGCTGTTTGGAATCGTAAGGAGGGCGCATGAAACTGAACATCAAGGACTATGGTGCTATTGGAGATGGTCGTACGATTACCACCAAGGTACTTCAGCAAGCAATCGATGATGCTGCAAAGCAAGCTGCAATATTGGTTGTCCCTCCTGGGACATATCTCTGTGGGTCGCTCTTCCTGAGAGAAGGAATGGCTCTGGAAATACAGAAAGATGCAGTTTTGCTGGGGTCTCCATGCCTTGATGATTACGTAATTGCCGACACCAGGTTTGAAGGCAGGACCTGTCAATGGCCACTTGCGTTGCTTAATGCACAAGATATCGAAGGTGTTCATGTATATGGGGAAGGTACACTTGATGGAAACGGCATTCCCTTCTATACAGATTTCTGGGAAAAGCGTGAGCAGGCGATAGCCTTGGATAGTCCTTTTTCCAACCGGGATGTTATGCGGCCTCGACTTTTCTTTATTGAGCGTTGTTCCTCAGTAACCGTTGAAGGGATCACACTACGGAATTCTGCCTTTTGGAACCTTCATCTCTATGATAGTAGAGATATCATTGTGAGCGGGATCACCATACAAGCACCACATGAGGGAGTCAGGGCTGCAAGCAGTGACGCCATTGATATTGATGCTTGCCAACATGTTATCATCAGGGATTGTGATTTTTCCACCGATGATGATTGTGTGTGTATCAAAGGAGGGAAAGGTCCTGATGCTCATGTAACCAATAAGCCAACAGAGGATATCTTGGTAGAAGACTGTCGGTTTGGTTTTGGGCATGGTGTCATTACCTTTGGAAGTGAAGCCTCAATCGTACGAAATGTTCGCATCCGCTCGTGCATGGTAGAAGGGGAGAATACCTTGGTACGCTTTAAATTCCGAGGCGATACCTACCAACATTTCGAACACATGATTTTTGAAGATATTACTATCAGGAATGGGGGGTGGTTGTTCGATGTAAGGCCCTGGATTAGCCGTCAGGATGAACTGCTTGGGGAAGACCAAATGTCCGTGGTATCTGATCTGACAGTAAGGAACATTACCGCCACCGATATGCAATCACCAGGAGTACTGGGAGAAGGCAGTGACTATCTAAAACTCGAGGGAATCGTTTTACAGTCCATCAACTTTACCAGTGCTCCTGATGCAACAGGTTCTCTGGTCCGAGCAGATGTCCATGAGAAACAAGAAGCCCCTGTAGGGGTTCTTTCTTACGACACGAGTGGGAATATCGTGTTCAATGATGTGATCATTGATGGAGAGATGCTTTCACATGCATGAACGATCGGTAGGAACGGCGATGCGTCGTATCTTCTTTCGGAACAATCTCTTTGCTTTTCTTGCTCTGTTGGTTCTTCCTATCTTGATAATGGGGTCTCTCTCCATGTACCTACTCCATGGGTATATTCGCAAGAACCTCGATAAGGAGACCGAAATACTTCTTGACCAACTGGTCAGCAAGGTTGACCTGATCACAGACCAATTCAATCCGCTCATCCGTACCGTTGATATTGAAGGGCAATCTTCCTACGTTGCACGGAAACTTATGGATTCAGTAGAGATGACATACACTGATATTTTTCTGCTTAATGACGTTAAGGACCAGCTTGCTTCACTTCGTAACGCCCGTGAATACATTCATTCGATCAACCTATACTTTGTGAACTCCAATGACTATTATCTTTCTGATACAGGAAAGCATTCGCTGGGAGAACGTGATGACTATTGGTTCGATTCCTATCAGGAGAATCGTTATAATACACAGTCATGGACACTGGTGAGTGAGCATCGCCAACTTGGAGGTAGTTCCTATACTCTTCTCAGCATGTTTCATATATTGGGTAATGGGGAAGGCGTTATCGTTTTTAATCTCCGGCCTGACTATCTTACAACGCTTATAACTGAGGGTTTAGCTGAGGCGGGGCACCAGCTATGCATCACTGATGAGGAAGGCCAGATTCTGCTTGGGTCTTTATTACCTGGTGCAGATGTTGAGAGGTATATCATCAGTACTGCGCTTTCTGAAAATACGCGCTGGACATTGACCTTGTATTCCGATAAGGCAGTAATCTTTCGAGTATATCGTAATGTATTGTTCTTGATACTTGCTTTCTCGACGCTTTCACTGGTAGTGGGTGTGATTCTCTCTGTATGGCTGACCCAACGAAGGACCCGGCAGATCTATGCCATCATTAACTTGCTCGAAGCTGCTCAGCATAATGAAAAACTCCCTAAGCTTCCGGAGAAACAAGGCCCAACCTACGGATACATCATCCACCAGATTGTCAATGCATTCTTGGAACATTCATATGTGAAGGCGCAACTGGATGCACGTAAATATAAACTGAAAACGGCCCAACTGGTTGCTCTACAGGCTCAGCTCAACCCGCATTTTCTTTTCAATACCTTGGAGACCTTGAATTGGAAGGTATATGAGTTTACAAATTCAGCAAACCAAGCAAATCAAATGATCGAGAACCTTTCCGACCTTATGCGATATAGTCTCGGAAGCAGTGAAGATATGGTCTATCTCTCTGACGAAGTTGAAAATATCAAGAGCTATCTTTCCCTACAGAAAGTGCGCTATCAAGAGAAGTTTGATACTCATTATGATATTGAGGAAGGTGCTCTACATTGTCGTATGCCGCGCATGTTGTTGCAACCTATTGTGGAAAACGCAATCTACCATGGTATTAAGCCATTGGAAAGGAATGGCTGTATCATGATTACAGCAAAGCAAGAAAATAGCTCATTATTAATCAGCATTTTTGATGATGGGGTGGGAATGACTGAGTCACAGAAGGATACCCTGTTGGCGAGTCTGGATGAAGACCAACCATTGCATACTGACCATATTGGACTCGCCAATGTACAAGCTCGATTGCGATTGCTCTATGGGCTATCAATTGCAATTGAAAGCCAACCGAATGAGGGGACTACCATCCATATACAGGTACCCCAAGATGGGGAGGCTAAAATATGAATCATACGTTGCTGATCGTTGATGATGAATTGACCATTCGCCAAGGTTTGTCATCCTTCCATTGGGAAGAGCTTGGTTTTAAGGCAGTGGCAGCGCTGGAAGATGGAAGGCAAGCATTGGAATATGTACTTTCTCATCCAGTTGATGTCGTGCTTTGTGATATTCGCATGCCATCAATGGATGGTCTGGCTTTTGCAAAAGAAGTGTGGGAACGAAAACTTCCTGTAACTGTCGTTCTATTGACTGGTTACAAGGACATGGAGTATATCAGGCAAGCTATGCGCTACGGTTGTCGTGATTATCTGCTAAAGCCGACTCGGTTTAGGCAACTGGAAGAGCTGTTCTCTCACCTGAAGCAGGAGTTGGATGCAAAATGGGAAGCCAAAGAAGCACCAGATTCAGATGATAGTGTGATACGTACTGCAAAATCATATATCCTCTCTCATCTTGATTCGGTGAGTTTAGAAACAGTTGCAGCCTATTTGAATCGTAGCCCTGCTTATTTCTCAAAGATTTTCAAGGAGAGAACTGGGATGCAATTTTCAGACTATTGTCAGCAGGAACGTTTGGCTTTAGCAAAAAAGCTCCTTGATGATCCAAGGAATCAAGTACAGGATATAGCCTTAGAAACTGGGTATAGTAACGCTGCCAACTTTGCGAGGGCTTTCAAGATGCAGTGTGGGCTATCCCCAACTGAATACCGAGCGCAAGAAATGACTCATTTTGACAAGAATTGAATGTGGTATGTGTTCACCTGTCTGCCAGATACTTGCAGTAGAGTGTTATTGCATGAAAGGAGGAAATACATGAAAACACGGATTCTTGTGCTTTGTCTTGTATTGGTATTTGTTGGTGCCTTGGTTTTTGGTGCCGGACAAAAAGAAACAACTGCAACGAAAGATGAAACCATCACCCTTCGATTTGCTTGGTGGGGTGGCGATAGTCGCCACGAAGCGTATATGGCTGCTGCTGAGCGGTACATGGAATTGAACCCCAATGTAAAGATTGTCAGTGAATATGGTGGATGGGATGGATATAGAGAGAAACTCTATACCCAGCTTGCTGGTGGAAATGCCCCCCACGTATTTCAGAACCATTATACTTGGCTTGCAGAACAAGCCGCATGGTCAGGTGCAGAGGTTGTAAAAGACTTGCAGCAATATAGTGAAATTATTGACCTCAGTATCTTCCCTGATGGGCTCTTGAAAGAGTTTGTTATCCATAATGATCAGCTGCTTGCACTCCCTTCTTCAGTCAACACCGATGCACTTGTTGCAAACAAGGCTGTCCTGGATAAGATTGGATTCGATTATGATCAGAAATGGTCATTTGATGATTTCTTTGCCTTTAGCGAGAAACTGAAAGCAGTTGATTCCTCCCTCTATTTCGAGAATGGCATGGCTGCTAGTGACATCCACATGTATTGGTTCCTTGCCTATATGGTACAGAAGACAGGGCTTCCTTTTGCAACCGATTATACCCTGAGCTATGATGAGGCAACTGTCACGGAAGCGTTCCGTTTCCTTGAAAAGTATTTTGCATCAGGCGTCGTTGAACCGCTTGGTACCTTGGAACTCTACACCGGAAACTACCCACAGAATCCTAAATGGGTAAATGGAGAGACAGGTGTACTCTTCGGCATGCTTTCCACCTTGGAAAACTATGTGAATGCAATGGGTGACTACAAAGATGATGCAACTGTCATTCGTTTGCCTATCATGGAGGGAGCAAAGGATCCGTACTACCAGACAAAGGTCGGACAGATTTTCTCCATCGCAGCATCAGTTGAAGATGCTGAAGCGCTTGAAGCTGCGAAGTTCATTAACTGGATGAATACTGATGAGGAAGCCGGTGTGTTGCTGAAACTCTCCAGAGGTATCCCTGTCAGTGAAAAGCAGAATCAGGCTCTCAGTGAAGCAGGTTTGCTTAGTCCTCTGGTAATGCAGGCGATGGAGTATGCCAACGAAGCAGGAGCCGGGATTGGGCAAGGAACCTTGATCAGGAATAACGAAATTTCCAGAATTGGTGCCGACATGATCAGTTCCGTTGCTTTCGGGCAAAGCACTCCAGAAGAGGCTGCCAAAGAGTATATCAAATTGGTCAATCGAAAACTCCAAGAACTGAAAACTGCCCAGCAGTAATCTTCATAACACAATCCTGTGCGGAGTGGGGGAAACCCCACTCC
>NZ_JAEKNT010000090.1 GCF_016406725.1 Sphaerochaeta sp. S2
GGCTTCCATTCTTGCCTTCGTGAGAAGGTTCGGGTTTGAGAAGGAAGTACTGAAACGATGGAACCAGGTACGGAAGAATATGTTCATGAGGTGCCCTCAGTTATACAATAATAATATTGTTATTATATAACATTTGGCAAAAAGAGTCTTAAATTATTGCAAATAATACAATTAAATATGACTTGAGGAGTTGCTCAAACCTCAGGTTTTCTTAAGTTGTGAACATTGATCTGAAATTATACAATGGTTAGCAGAGTAACCAAAAAATCGAAATAATGGTGGATGCAGTAACCACTTTTCTCAAATAATGGTTACTGCAGTGTACAAAATACAGCACTAACATGTTGGTATTTGTACGTGTCGCTTTTAAATAGGATTAGCTGATACTGAAGTATGTATACAGATAGTAACTAATTAGTACAGTATCGAACCCCACCAGTTCCCGCCGGGAACCAGTAGGGCCTCTCTCTTGTGGTTAACCCTTCACTCCACCAAGCATCAAGCCAGAGACGAAGTGTCTCTGTACAAAAGGATAGATGATGAGAACGGGGAGCATTCCCAGGACCATGACCGCCATCTTCAGGTTGTTGTAGACATACTGGCCACCACCAAGGGATTCATCGGACTCGAACATCAGGGATCGCAAGACCACCTGTAAGGTGTACTTGCGGCTGTCGTTGATGAACATGATCACCTCGAAGTATCGGTTCCAGTAGCTGACAAAGTAGAACAGGGTTACCGCTGAAATGATGGAGACTGAGAGAGGCAGAACAATTTTCTGGAGAATCATGAGGTCGTTGCATCCGTCCAGGGTAGCACTCTCAAGCAGTGAGACCGGAATACTGCCCATATAGTTCTTGATGATGATCAAATTGAACGTGGAGATTGCCACAGGGAAGATAATCGCTCCCATACTGTTGATAAGGCCAAGGGAGCGAACCACAATATAGAAGGGCATGATACCTGCATCAAATACCATCGTGAAAACAATTGCTTTCATGAGAACTGAACGACCAATGAGATGCTTTTGGGCAAGTGCAAAGCCCATGGGTACGGTAATCAGCATGGAGACCAACGTGCCGAAGAAGGCAACAAAGAGAGAGTTCTTGAAAGCTCCCATGTAGCCGCTGTTGAGCACCCGCCAATAGTTTTGCAGTGTGAATGAGTGGGGTACCAACAGATAGTCGGTCCCCATCACATCCACATCCTTTGCTACCGAGGTGATGAGTACATTCCAGATCGGGATGATGAAGATCAGGCAGATGAACGCAAGCAAGAGTGCGTTGATAAGACGGAAGATTTTTCTTCCCCGTGTTTCTCTAATTGAATTCTGAACAGTCTTTGCCATGATGATTCTCCTACAGGATGGGTTCGTCGAGGAACTTCGCGCTTACCTTGTTGGTTGACAGCACCAGCGTAAGGCTTACGATGGACGTAAACATGCCCACAGCAATTGAATATCCCAGGTCGCCTGCAAGAACCCCTTCGCGGAATACATAGGTCTGCAGTACATCGGCAACGTCATAGACTGCTGCATTGTACATGACCAGCACCTGTTCGAAGATCAACAGCACATGGCTGAGATTGAGCAACAACATGGTCACAATGGTGGAGCGAATCGCAGGAAGGGTTACATGGACCAATCTTCCCCAATGCCCTGCTCCATCGATGGTGGCTGCTTCATACAGCTCAGGTTGTACCGTGGTAAGACTTGCCACATAGATGACTGCCCCGTATCCCATCTGCCGCCAGATATAGGAACTGATCAGGACAGGACGGAAGAATTTTGCACTTGCCATGAAGTAGATGGGTTCTCCCCCAAACTTGGTGATAATGTTGTTTACCAGCCCTGAGGACGGAGAGAGCAAGTTTACGAAAATACTTCCTACCACAACCCAACTGAAGAAATAGGGGATATAGATTAGGAACTGGATCGTCCTCTTCATTTTCAGGCTTTTCAGTTCATTGATCAGCAACGCCACAACCAAAGGTGCAGGAAAATAGAAAATTACATTTGCCAGGCTGATGATCAAGGTATTGCGAAATGCATTCCAGAAAATGGTGGAAGAGAGCAAGCGCTTGAAGTTATCCAGACCCACAAAAGATACCGTTGACCTGAACCCATAATCAGTGAATCCCAAACTGAGACCCAAGAGAGGAATGTACTTGAACACCAAGTACCAGATCGCCCCTGGTACCAACATGAGGAGCAAGAATTTCTGTGTCTTGATCCTTGTCCAAAGAGGTGGTTTGGTTCGTAGCACCATCGGTTTATTTGCCATACTATGACTCCTTAATATACGAATGTAGCGCTGGCTACCTTGTCTGCTCCAAGGTGCCTGCTGGTCGCATCAGGTTGACTTCCACCCGCATAGAGTGTGAAGGTCCCGTGTATGTCGTTTCTATTGCCTTGATTGTCTACTGCAGTACATTGGCTTTGTTCCAGAAGAAGTACAACCTCTTTCTGTTCAAAAGACTCCAAAAACACACTTTTCATGCCACAGAGTACTGGGTGAGGGGGAACATCAGGGTGGGAACTCTCCAGATAGAGCTCAAGTACCGTTCTGCTTGGTGTTTCTGTAGTATTGGTGATACTTACCCGTACGTTCACAGTCCCGTCCTCATGTACCGCTATGCCTACTATGCTATAGGCAAACGAAGCATAGGAAAGACCGAATCCAAAGGGGTAGAGTACATCCCCCTGCTCGCAATACCGGTAGGTCCTCTTCTGCATGGAATAGTCAGTGAATGGAGGGAGCTCGGCACTGCTATGGTAGAATGTAACAGGAAGCTTCCCAGAGGGACTGAACATACCAAATAGCAACTCTGCAATGGCCCTTCCACCCTCTTGTCCAGGGTACCAAGCTTGGATGAGGGCCTGTACATTCTCATACTGCTCAATCTCTGGATCGATTGCTCCTCCTGAGAGCAGTACTACGATGACAGGTTTTTCGGTTTCAGCAACAGCCCTCAGGAGCTTTTGTTGACAGAGAGGAAGCCTGAGATCCTTTTTATCACCTGCCCAGCCTCCATTTCCATCATCCCTCATCTCTCCTTCCACCGTCTCATCCAGACCAAGGCAAAGGACAGTGACATCGCTTTGACGGGCCATGAATGCAGCCTCACTGAGCCTGTCGTCTTCCTTTGCCAATCGTTCAACACGCTCCTTTGTGAGGGAAGATCCTTCGCTATAGTTAATACGTATTGTGTTCCCTGCAACCATACGGAGACCTTCGAGGACCGTAGTGTAGCGGGAAGATGTTCCGTGGTAGTTGCCCCACAGGACTTTTCTGCTATCGGCATTCGGTCCGATGACTGCAATGCTCCCAATGGTTTTCTTATTCAAGGGGAGTATTGATTCATTCTTGAGCAGGACCAAGGAGCGGCGGGAAGCTTCAAGGGCAAGCTGTGCATGCTCCTCACTATCGATGTCACTTAGGCCTAGGTTGTCGTATGGAGTTTGTTCATCAAACATTCCCAGACGGAAGCGAGTGTTGAATACCCTCTGAGTAGCGGTCCTGATCTCCTCCATGGTGACATACCCTTTCTGGAAAGCCTTCTCAAGACTGCGATAGGAACATCCGCAATTCAGGTCACAGCCACTATGCAATGCAAGAGCTGCCGATTCCTCTTCATTCTTGGTGACCTTGTGGTTGAGATGGAAATCCCTAATCGCCCAGCAGTCAGAGATATACATCCCCTTGAAACCCCATGTATCGCGCAAGAGCTGTTTGATAAGAGTCGGGCTTCCGCAGCAGGGTTCCCCATTGAGAGCGCTGTAGGCACCCATGACTGCATCGACCCCAGGTTCCTGGACGGCTGCCTTGAACGCTGGAAGATACGTTTCATTGAGGTCCTTTTTGCTTACCACCGCGTTGAAGGA
Organism: Sphaerochaeta sp. S2; assembly: GCF_016406725.1. Classification (GTDB taxonomy): domain Bacteria; phylum Spirochaetota; class Spirochaetia; order Sphaerochaetales; family Sphaerochaetaceae; genus Sphaerochaeta. The sequence goes on from NZ_JAEKNT010000090.1 coordinate 3,884, forward strand.
GTGCCTTTCCGGTTCTGGCCCGCTATGGGCGGCCAGATGTTTTACGCAACTTGCCGTCTTGAGGATGTCTTCTGAGCCTTGCAAGCCTTGTATGAAGGAGACTGCCAAGCGGGAAGTCAGGTATGGATCTTCACCAAATGTTTCCTGCCCACGCCCCCATCTAGGGTCGCGGAATATATTGATATTGGGAGACCAGACGGTCAGTCCCTTGTAGATATCATGATCATGTTCTCTGTTGTAGAGATTGTACTTTGCCCGTTGTTCTGTGGAAATGACCTCAGCAATAGAGAGAACCAGCTCAGGGTCAAAGAGAGCCGCTAGAGCGATGGCTTGGGGGAATACGGTGGCTGTTCCGCTTCGAGCGGCCCCATGAAGTCCCTCGTTCCACCAGTTGTAAGAGGGAATCCCCAGGCGAGGAATTGCTGGAGCATCATGCCTGAGTTGGCTTATCATTTCTGGTACGGTCATCTGTTGTACAAGTGTCTGTGCAGTATCAGTCATGGTGTTCTCGCTGGGGGAGTCCGAAAGAATCGGTTTCCAGAGGTGCCTGGAAACCGATATGCAACGATAATAAGCGTAGATTAACGAGCTGCGTTCAGTTCCTCAAGAATGGTTGGGCCATTGATCGAGTTCCAGAAGTTCTCGTATTCGGCCAAGCCCTCTTCAAGAGAGACGGTACCTACGATAATCTTGGTTGCAATTGACTCCCGGGTGCTCTTGATGGAAGGAGCTACGCGGTCATAAGCAACAGAGACGCCCACCGGTACATCAGCAGCATGGTTCGGGCCAAGATTGGCCTGCATTGCCTTGATATGCTCGATCTGCTTGGGCAAGCCCTGCTCAAGAGCAGGAGTGAGCTTGAAGGGCAGATTCTCGATATCGATGTCAACAAAGGAGTCACTGAGGTAGTTCAAGGTGTATTTGTAACCGCTGTTGGCAGCTTTGGGAGTGGCTTTAATCTGTCCATCTGCGTCGAGGGTGAAGTGCTTGCCTTCAAGACCAATACCGAAGAATGCAGGATACACTTCAGGGTCGGTTACGATGGTCTCAAGAACACGAACAACAGCCTCTGGGTTCTTGGTCTTGGAGGAAACAACAAATGCGGTCTGAGTTGCTTCATTCAAGCTTCCACCATACCCCTCAGGACCAACAATCTTGTAGACCAGGTGCATCTCGGTGTACTTGTTTGCAGCAGTGGTGTTCTGTACATAGTTGATGTAGTTGGTAACATAGTCGATTGAGCTAGCTGCCTGGGCAGTATAGGTCTTCTCTCTCATGCCACTGTTCTCGGTTGTGATGAACTCCTGGTTGAGAACGCCATCCTTATAAAGCTGGCGGAGGTAGGCAAGGGCATTCTTCATCTCTTCAGTCTGGAAACCATCGATGAACTGGCCATCCTTCTCATAGACACCACCCCATGCGCCGAATGAGTTGTAGAAGAACTGGAAGTTATCGACCCATTTAGGGAAGTTGAAGGGGATAATCCCACTACCAACAAACTTACCCATTTCGCGGCGGAACTCTTCAGCGGTCGGGGTTGAGCTGAGTTCAACTCCGTACTGCTCCATCAGGTCCTTTCTGATGAAGATGGCTTTGCTCTTGGGGTAGTTGTACGGTACAAAGTAGGTCTTTCCATCAATCTGCAGGTCCTTGAACAGGGAAGGGTCGAGCTGGCTGAGTGCCGGGCTGTTCTTGATGTAGTCAGTCAGGTCAAGAATCTGCTCACGGGCAACCATGGTCGGGATCTTGGTCATTGCCTGGGCAACGACAAACAGATCGGGTACATCCCCACTGTTTACCAATGTGGCAAGCTTGTCGGTGTATGAGGCAAGGGGTGGAATGATCGGTTCGATGATGGTGTCAGTCTTTGACTCGATCAAGTCAGTAATGGCTCCCTGCAGCTCAGGGTCGGTACTCAAACCATAGGTATTGTCTGCAGTGGCAAGGGTGATGGTAGCTTTTCCCTCGCTCTGGCTGTCCTTCTGTCCTGCTGCGCTTACGAATGCAAGACAGAGGACCAATGCTACGAGGGTCAGCAAGAAACGCTTGGTGTGCAACATAGGAATCCTCCTTAAGGTGATAAGGCCAAAAACATTCGGCCTCTTTGTAGCAAAGTATATGAGTCCTTTTTTATCCAGTCGTTAGCATAAAGAGAAAAATAGTTATCCTTTTTCGTATGTACGGTCTTGTTTAACAAGAGCCTCCTCTCCTAGAATGAGCAAAGACAATAAACAGAGAGAGGTTCCTGATGTATGTAAGAATTACATCCTCCGGTCGGTTCTACTACAAACAGGGGGAGGGAAAGGCTGAACACTACCATGTGAGCGATTACCAAGTCCAGCTGGTGTACGCAGGAACCGCCACAAACTGGTTCGATGGGAAGGCCTATGCATTGGAAGCAGGTGATATTGTGTTCTGCAAGCAAGGCCGTCGCCATGCCTTCCAAGCTACCAGCAAGGAAGGGGTGAAGATGCTGGAGGTGAAGTTTGCCGCTTCTGACCCTCATGTGGATGAGGTGTTGCTTGGTATTGAGACCAAGTTTCGAGACCGGGAGAACCAGATCTACAGCTTGCTCAGCAGGATTGTGCTGGAAGGGCAACGTAAAGCATTGCATTATCGAGCGATGTCCTCTGCCTTGCTGATGGAGTGCTTGCTCTCGATGAACCGGCTCTGCCTCGAACACTCCTTGCCCATTTATGAATCGAGCCCCATCCACCAGCTGAGGGAGAGTTCACTCTCCGGTAAGTCTGAGCTCTTGAATATGGTTGACAAGTACATCGATGCACATCTTGACCACTCTTTCAGTGTCCATGAGATGGCCCAGAGTTGTGGGTATAACCAGGATTATCTCTATAGGGTGATCAAGAAACAGACAGGATTGTCTGCGATCAAGTACATAAATCTGATGAAGTTTGAGAAAGCACTGTTCCTGATCCAGAATACGGAACAGACGCTGAGTGAGATTGGTTTTAGCCTGGGGTTTGAGAATCTGCAGTACTTTTCCCGGTTTTTCAAGCAACATGGAGGCATTGCTCCCTCTGAGTATATATCCAAGGTACGACTCACAACCCGTACTGATTACTAATCTACGAAAAAAGACAAATTCTCTTCTTATTCTGCCAACGACAAGGCCCTGTATAGGGCGTATACTTCTGTGCAAACAGGAGTCATGGCATGAAGAAAAAACGATATGCACAGGTGGGAACCGGAGGACGGGCCCGCATGTTCTACGAGGCAATCGCCACCCGATACCAGGATTCAAGCGAGTTGGTCGCTTTTTGTGATATGAGCCAAAAAAGGATGGATTACTCAAATACCATCCTTAAGGACCAATGTGGGCACCCTCCGGTGCCGACCTACAAGAGTGATCAATTTACCCAGATGGTCAAGGAACAGAGGCCTGATGTAATCATCGTAACCTCAGTGGACAGGACCCATGACCAGTACATCATCAAGGCGATGGAGTTGGGTTGTGATGTCATCAGTGAAAAACCCATTACCACAGACAGCGAAAAAGCACAGGCAATAATTGACGCCCAGAAGCAGTATGGCAAGACAATCAGGGTGACCTTCAACTATCGCTACGCTCCCCATCATTCGAAGATCAGGGAGTTGATCACCCAGGGTACCATTGGGAATGTCTTTTCCGTACATTTTGAATGGTTGCTCAACACCCAACATGGGGCAGATTACTACCGGCGTTGGCATAGAAACAAACAGAACAGCGGAGGCTTATTGGTACACAAGAGTACCCATCACTTCGATCTGGTCAATTTTTGGTTGGGCACCCAGCCAAAGACCGTCTTTGCGTATGGGGATTTGAACTTCTATGGGCAGGCAGCTGCAGAGAAGCGGGGTATAACGCAGTTCTACTACCGCTGTCATGGAAGTGAGGTGGCCAAGCATGACCCCTTTGCCATCGACCTGGAAAGCAACCCCACGCTCAAGGGGCTCTACCTGGATGCCGAAGAGGAGAGCGGTTATATCCGTGACCGCTCCGTCTTCTCCGATGATATCAGCATCGAGGACACCATGGCTGCCCTTGTCCGTTACAAGAGCGGGGCTATGCTCTCGTACTCCTTGAATACCTACCTTCCTTGGGAGGGTTTCAATGTGGCGATCAACGGCTCGAAGGGAAGAATAGAATACACCGCGCTGGAGAAGCCCTACATCAATGCAGGGGGAAAACAGTGCGACGAAGGCGCAACGGTCTATCATAAGGTCAGGGTCTGTCCCTTGCTCGATACTCCCTATGAAGTTGAAGTCGAGACCCGGGAAGGTGGGCACGGTGGGGGAGACCCTGCCATGCTGGATGATATTTTCCTGGAGAACCCTCCCCATGACCCCCTTTCCAGGAGTGCGGACCACAGGGATGGTATCCGCTCGATTCTTACCGGTATTGCAGCAAACAAGTCAATCGCCAGTGGGCTTCCTGTTGATGTAGATGCCCTGCTTCATTGGTAAATTAGGAGATTCAAGTGAACGATATACTACTGTTCGAAGAGGATTTCTCTTCTTTCCCACTCGGCCCCTTCCCCTACGACAGAGAACATTCTGCCATGGGGGAATATCACTACTACCCTGATGAAGGGTATAAAGGGGTGTGGCATGACCCCGTTGCCAATTATACCTACAAGGGGCCTACCTGGATGGTTACCAACCCTGCCATGAATAGCTGCCATGTCATGGAACTTTCACGAATCCAGGAGCCAGAGGCCAAGGGTACGCTTCCCACCCTGGTATCAGGTGATACCGATTGGCGCGATTACCAGCTAACGGTAACGCTACGACCACTCTCGACGGACTTATATAGTGGGGTCTTGTTTCGATACCAGAGCAGTTTACGCCACTATGGTTTGTTTTTCACACGTGAGGGCCTTGAGCTTCATCGCATAGACTTGCTTGAGAGGACGGTGATAGGAGCGTGTTCCCTATCCTGGTCTCCAGATGATTTTCAACACCTTGTCATTACGTTGGAAGGAAAGAATATTTCCATCTTTCATGAAGGGGTTCTTGTCCTGACCGCTGAAGATGGTCGCTATGAGTGTGGTGCCATTGCCCTTTGTGGGTGTATGCCCACCCAGTACAAGAGCATCCGTGTGCACACGAGTGAAAAGGCACTGCGGATTCTCGAAGAGGAGAAACGTTCTCTGAAGACACGCTTGGAGCAGAAGAGATCACAGTATCCTGGGATGAAACTGCATCGGAAGATCAGTTTGGGGTCCTTTGGAGCAGGGCGGCAGATCCGCTTTGGCCATCTTGCGGGAACCGATGAATGGTTCTTTGTCATTGCGCAGCATCAGCGGCGTGTGTATAAGGATCGCTATCCATTCATCAGTTGCCTGACCGCAGTAAGCCTTGAGAAAGGAGAAGTGCTCTGGCAGGTAGGAGAGAGCAGAGAGGATGAGGATGTTATCCACCTCACGACTGACCTTCCATTCCAGATCTATGATATTGATGGTGATGGTGCCGATGAGGTCATTGCAAGTTGGGATTTCAAGATTTTCTTTCTTGATGGAAAAACGGGGGATGTAAAGTTCCAGATGGACACTCCCTTCAATAGTGAGCCTGCTGATACACTATGTGGAGTAGAATTTGGTCATCATGCCTTTGACCGGCTCAATGTCGATTCCATCAGGATTGTGAATGTATCAGGGAAGGATCGTCCCAGTGATTTGCTTATCAAGGATCGGTATGCTCGCCTTTGGCTGTATGACAACCAAGGGAATCTTCTCTGGACCTTCTCCCACAACAATACCGGTCACTTCCCCTACGCCTATGATTTCAACAAGGACGGGAAGGACGAGATTTTCAGCTGTTACAATATGATCGACAGTAAGGGGAACCTTCTCTGGGAGCTTCCCATCTCCACCGACCATACCGATGAGATTGTTATCGGGCCAATCGATCCTGATGAGGAAGACCTTCTGGCAATTGTCTCAGGCTGGGAAGGATTCATGTTGCTTCGCCCTGATGGCACCATCCTTAAGCGGACCATCAACGGTCACGGGCAGCGTATCAGTGTTGGGAACTTCCTGCCTGACAAGCGTGGATTGGAAATTTGTACTACCACCTATTGGGGCAGCCAGGGTATTGTGTATATGCACAACTGCAAGGGTGAAGAGCTATGGCATCGTGAGATGCGTAGCAATGGGGCGGTTATCGCTCCGGTGAATTGGGATGGATCCTCCCAGGATTTGATACTGCTCAGTGCAAATGTGAAGAGTGGGGGCTTGATGGATGGAGAGGGGGATGTTGTTGTTTCCTTCCCTGATGATGGGCATCCTGAGCTGTGCTCTGAAGTGCTCGATGTCACCGGTGATGAGCGTGATGAGATCATCGTATGGGACCGGAAGGAGCTATGGGTGTATACCCAGGACAGGGAACAACCAGAGCGTGAGGAGATGTATGTTCCCGTAAAATATCCCATGCACAATGCATCCAACTACCGGGGTGAATACTGTTTCCCCAGGTTTGTCAAAAAGTTCTCAGGGACGTGAACATTCTTAGTACCGGTCCCAGAATGGCGGTTCGTCATGCTTGCCTGGGATGTAGATTCTATCAGAGTGGACTGCACTGAGAACCAAGGGGACGAAGAGGATATCACCGTAGCTAAAGGGGTAAAGCATCTCTCCGAGGAAGTATGCTGATAGGATTACCATGAGGCTGAAAAGCAGCGATGAGGTAGGCAGCAGGCGGTAGAGGCTGAAGAGGATTGCCAGGAAGGGAATTGCAGCGAAGATTCCGAATGCTGCAATCATCCACAGGTATGAGTTTGGAAGGCCTCTGCTTGCCAGGAAGGACGGGGTGAACCCACTAAGCAGCTTCTTGGGTGTCAGTTCATTCAGGAACCTTGTTGCTGCACTAAGTCTTCCTGTATTGGTAAACCCCAATTTTCCAAACTGAGAGTAGCGGTAGAGGTGGGGAACAAGGAGCGCAAGTGCTATGATGATCATGATCAAGGCAAGCAGAAGCGGGAGACGATAGTACTTCAGCCAGTGGGTTCCAGAATCGACATAGTAATAGGCAATGAAGCGAATATTGATAATGATGATTACCACCAGAAACAACATTGATATGATGATTGCAGCTCTTCCCCTGGCACAGTAGGAGAGTACCACTGATACAAGTGCCGGCCAGATGGCTGGTCGGTATCGTTTGTTGTAGAAGTCCGATATGTAGAGTAGCCCCTCTCCCAGGAACATGATGCTTGCTATGTGGGTAAGGGGAGCTTTTCTGATGCCACTCAGTGTGGGGAGATCTGTCATAATCGTACAAACCGCTGCGGCAAGCAACACTGAGGTGATGATGAAGAAAATCCGGAAGGTTTTCTTGGACCAGTTTGAGTATACGAGTAGTATGCCGATACTGAACCCCGCCAGTGAGTAACCCAATCCACCCAGAAGGGATACTCCTGGCCCTTGGGTGACCTTTCCATAGATCAGGAGAAGGACCAACATACCACCGATAAGATAGTCAACCAATTCCATGGCTTTCCGTTGGGTTACCACAGTCATAATGGTACACAGGGAAGCGAGCATGAAAGAGATAATCGCTATATTGGGGATAGTGAAAATAATATCAAGCAACAGTAGCAATAGATAGGAGGGGAGCAACACCTGTAGCAGCAAGGGAGTAGAGGGAAGTGTGTTCTCAGGTTCCTGCATCAACAGTCTGTATTTCATGAACGCTCTCCTGTTCCCTCCTCTCTTGAGGAGGGACAGTGTATCTTTAACGGGATGAAGCTTTCGTCAACAGCTTGACTTCTCGACCACTCCCATTACCGGACATGAGTGCAGTCAGGGCCTTGTCATGTGCCTTTATAGCTTGTCGCTCCTGATAGGAGGGTTTCCCTGCAATATTATTCAGTACAACACCAGAAAGAGGCAGGTCGCAAAGTCCAAAGGTGTGTAACAGTGCCTTGAGCATCCTACGAGATCCTACAAAGCTACGGATGTTCAGGATCAATCCATTGGTGGCTCTCGAAACTGCAAGCAGATTTGAAGCAGAGCGGAAGGTTGGTCCATCGATGAGTACCACATCAAAGACAGCGGAAACACTGCCAAGGTACTCAACAAACTGTGGGCTGTTTAGGATCTGCCCCAGCTCCTTTGGACTTGCATCCATTGATGCAATGGTGAGCTCGGGGTCTCCTCCAGCAGGTTTGCACGGCTTATCGAGGGAGAAGGTTTTCAGGTGGGCCGCTGAAGCGATTTCCACATGGCTGGTAATCTTTGCATAGAGGCGTTGGTAGTTCATTCCCTCATTTGCGGTACCAATGACAAGTACCTTCTTTCCGCTCTTAACCATGGATAGTGCGGTATTGAGTGTGGTATAGGAGGTCCCTTCCCCATAACTCAAGCTACCCAGGGTAAACACGTTGGTGTTTGGGGCATACATCATAATACCTGCAAGGTGAGTGTAGGCACTTCCTGCAGCCGAATCAGGATGTTCGAGTATTTCCATCTCGGTATTGATGTCTTTGCTCCCCGGGGGGATGGTGGTAAGCAGCTTCCCTTCCTTGCCCAGTATCCTGGTGAGTGACTGTTCGTCATCAATCGTGTCAGAGAGGTATTCAGCAAGCAGAGTCGCGAGCAGGGCAAGTGCTGCTCCCAGCAGTACACCAACTTGCCAGAATAAGGAGGTTGTTTGATTCTCCATCCTCATTCACCAGTTTCACTGGTTCCACTTCCTGCATGGCAGTACGCTCTGAGGCAAGGAATGAGTCGAGAGACCGTATCTGAGAAGTCAGACTTACAGAAGTACTAGTCTCCCTGGAAACATCATTGCGGAGTTCTGAGTATTCGAGCTGTAGGTTGGTTACCGTTTTCAGTTTGTTCAGGTACTCACTCTCCAGACTGCTGAGGATGGTATATTTCACACTTGATGTGATGCTGCGGGTTCTCTCGAGAGCAGTAAGCTCATCCAATCCTTGGGAGAGGAAAAGCTCGGAGAATTGTGCTTCCAGGTCTGTGAGTGCAAGTTCCAGTTCCGGATTACGTACTATGTTCTCTTCAGATGTATTTGATTGTACCAGTAATCGTGCGATTTCATCATATAGGTACTGTCTGTAAGCATCTGAATACCTGGAGGAGAGGAGAAGTGCCTGCTCATCCTGTACCCCAAGAGATTGGAGCGCTGCTTCCAATGATGTTGCAGGAGCGATTTCCGCTACTTCACCAAGCTGAAGCTGAATAAGGGAGAGAATTCGCTGATATGTAGATTTATTTGCTTCCAAAGAGAGAATGTCTGTCTCTTCCTGGAAAGCAGCTAATGCTGTCTTGCTTGATTCAAGAAGGGTAGTACTCTCTTCCAATTGCCTGTTCAAGGCATCATGCTGTAAGGTAAGGTCGGTATTTGCAAAGGCAAGGAGGGATGCAGAGAACTCACTGGTAAGAGCATTCAGAAAATCTTGGGCAAATACAGGGTTGGAGTGTTCAAGGGAGATAGAGACTGAATTGGTATCCTTTATCTCACTGGTGGTGATTGCTTCCTGCAGGCCCTTGAATTTCTTCTTGTCAGTGAGCAGGTCTTCATAGGAAGTTCCATCCTTCCTCTGGTAGGAGGCAAGGTTTAGTTGCCCCAAGGCCCCACGTACTGTTTCATCACGTGTGAGGAATTGGAGTTCAGTAGTGATGTTCCTGATATCGCCTCTTGCCGTATTCCAGGCAGTAAGATTCTTGATCGACTCAACGCTTACCGTGGTTGTTGCGGTATAGGTGGGATCATTCATCAAGATATATCCCACACAGACAAGGACGATGATACCAAATACGATCAGAAGCAGTTTAACAT
>NZ_JAEKNT010000091.1 GCF_016406725.1 Sphaerochaeta sp. S2
GGGGCGACCCTGTCAGTGATGCATTCGGGGTTATCATTTTTGTCTCCATGTCACCGGTGGTGATAGTCCAACTCTTAGGCTTGCTCTACAAACGAAAACAAGCCAAGCAAAAAAAAGGAGGAAAAGGACAATGAGTAGCTTGTTGTTGGCTATTGTAGGAGCAGGAAAAGCAGATTCACTCATGCAACTTGCAAAAGAGTCAGGGAGCAGTGGGGGTACCATTCTCAGGGGACGCGGCACTGCTTCAAGTTCATTGCTCTGTCTTTTGGGCCTAGGTGATGCAGACAAGGAAGTGTTGCTTACCTTGGTTGATGATGGGGTTGAACAAACGGTGTGGGATGCGCTTTCAAGATTTCCCCATACCAGAGGACTGCTTGCATCTGTTCCTGCAAGCAGGAATGAAGATCATCCAGTTGTGAAAGAGCATGCATTTGACTTGGTATACATGATCTGTGCTAGCGGATTTGCTGATGATATCATGGCCGTAGCCCGTAAGGCAGGGGCCGGAGGTGGGACGATTATGGAAGGAAGGGGAACGGCAACCTCGGAGGATATCGACTTTTTCTCCGCATCCTTGGTTCCCGAGAAAGAAATGCTCATAATCCTTCTTCCCCACACAGAACGTGATGCGGTAATGGAGGCTGTATCCAAGCTTCCTTTCTTGCAGGAAGAGGGAAGCGGTATAGCCTTTAGTGTTCCAGTACAAAAGGTTGCTACACTCAGATAGTGTTGGTCTGAGGCTATACATAGCTAGGTTGTATCAGTACTATGCAAACACGAAAAAGGGTTCACTATCTTGAACTTTGTGTTAATATAATAACATTTTGTTAAAAATTTCAATTATTTGTTACTTAACTATTGCGCAAACTCTGAAAAATCAGTACCGTACTGATACATTAGTGAAGAAAACGGATACCAATCCGGTTAGGAGACCCCTCGATGGAGAAGAAAATTAAAGTTGCCGTAATGGGTGCCACAGGTGCAGTTGGACAGGTTTTTATGTGGATGCTTGCAGATCATCCTTGGTTTGAGCTCACGTATGCAACAGCATCAGCTTCTCGTGTCGGCTTGAAATATGCTTCCACAGTGCACTGGGTCATGCCATTTGAAATGCCCAAGAAAATCAGGGACGTGGAAGTAAAGGAATTTAATATTGAAGCAATGCAGGAAGAAGGGGTACAGATTGTGTTCTCCGCCCTTCCCGCTGAGGTTGCCAGTGAAGCTGAACCACAGCTTCGAGATAATGGATTCTTTGTGTTCTCGAACGCGGCTTCCATGCGTTATGATCCCAATGTTCCCATTCTTATCCCGGAAACCAATATTGAACAGCTTGATCTTGTACAGGCACAAGGATATCCCGAAAAGGGTTTTGTGGTAACCAATGCCAACTGCGTCACCACTGGGTTGGCAATGGCTCTGGCCCCACTACGGAAATATGGTATCAAGAATATCATGTTGCACAGCTACCAGAGCGTCAGTGGAGCAGGCTATCCAGGTCTCTCTTCCTTCGATATCACCGATAACTGTATTCCCTTCATCAGGGGAGAGGAAGAGAAGATCGAGAAAGAGATCAAGAAGATCCTTACCATTGATCCAGAGGTATACTGTTTCACCGTTCGTGTGCCGGTCATGTTTGGACACCTTGAAGCTGTCTGGTTGGATCTGGAGCAGGATGTTGAGGTTGAGGACATTGTCAAGGATTGGGCAGATTTCAAGAATGTACCAGACCTTCCTTCCACCGCAGCGAAGCCTGTTGAATATGGTGCAGATCCCACCTTCCCACAGCCCAAGTATGCCTTCTGGGGGAATCCCAGTGGAATGGTGGTGTACACCGGCCGCTTGAAGAAGAAGAATGGAAAGATCGGATTCCTCTTGATGGTCAACAACATCGTAAAGGGCGCAGCTGGTGGTTCAATCCAGAATGCTGAAGCCTTTGTGAAGAAGTTCGGCCTTATTTAAACAGCCCATCATGCACTCCAAGGGCTCCCGTTCTCAGTTGAGAATAGGGAGCCCTGTTTTTTCTTTACTTGCGGAAGCCATGAAGAATTTCTATTATGCAGAGTAAGGAGCCATCATGAGGGAATATTGGGATCTCTATGACCATGCAAGAAAGCCTCTGGGAAGAATTCACCAGCGTGGCCTCCCCCTAGGTGAGGGTGAGTATCATGTTGTGGTTTCAGTGTGGACCGTGAATCAGGACGGGAAAATACTCATCACCCTCCGTTCTGAAGAGAAGGAACTGTTTCCCGGGCATTGGGAGAATACCGCAGGATCGGTAATGAGAGGGGAGACCAGTTTGGATGCTGCGCTGCGGGAGCTGAGGGAAGAGACCGGCATTGAAGCTTCCCCTGAAGAAATCACCTGCTTGGGGACCGTGCTCAAAGTAGCTTCATTTGTCGATATCTTTCTGGTGAGAAAAATGCTTGATCCCGATTCCATTCACCTGCAGAAAGGAGAGACTACTGCCTACCGTTGGGTTTCCTACGATGAGCTGAAAGAGATGGACAGACAAGGCAAGCTTGCCTTTCCTCTTTTCTCCCCTTTCCAGGAGGCAATGGAAAACGAATGCTAAGCATTCACAACGGTAGTGATGCAATCCTCTACGATAACCCGGTACCGTTGGTTGTCACCCTTCACATACCATGATCCCCTATGAGGACATCCCTCACAGCTTAACCGAAGTGAGTCATGACGGAAACATGATCGACTGATGAACAGCGGCGGACTGAATGCATCATCCACTACAGTGGGAATGAATGGCCAGTACTCTGGATCTGTCTCTGTTCTTTCCATCCAAAGATAGCCACCCTCCATTTTCAATCCAAACGTGAGGGCTAGGTTTGCCGCCTCGCTGTTTGCCAGGTATAGGTAGATATCAAAGAAACAAGGCAATTGATGATCCCTGAAATATGCAATCTGACCCAAGTTGTTCAATCCAAAGGAGACTGAATCCAAAAGATTCTCTTCCTTCATTCTGGCAACAACCTTGTCCAAATCAGCGAAGAATGCATCCTCATCGAACATAACCGGACTTAAGGGTAGGTAATAGTGATCCTCATGGTTGAAGAGCAAGGAAGCAAGTGGCTGCTGTGCATGTGCGAGCGTCTTCAATTCGAGGTAAGGGATTTTCTGTTCAGTGAGCAGCAGGGAACGAGGAGGAAGTGTGCTCATTTCCAGTTTCTCGGCAATGGGCTCACGAATTAGACTCTTGGTAAGCTCCTGGGCCAGCGTCCGGTCAAGAAGATCATACCAGTCACGCCTGATCGTCTTCAGAACTGAGAGCGGTAGGAATATCTGCTCAAGAGGGAGCTGTGTTTTATTCACAAGGTTGATGGAACCAAGGGTGAGGAAAGAGGTATCACTTTGGCTGAAAATGGAGACAATATTGGCCTCAGTCTCTTGGGGTTTACGAGCCTCGCTCGTGGGAATCTCGTATGTTGCTTCCCCATAGGGACATTGGATCGACAATGATCCATCCTCCAGGGTGAATGTCATGGCTAGTGGATGCTTGCTGAGAGGAAGTGCCTCACTGATCAGGGCAGGATTCTGGTCATGTCTGCTGATCAGGTAGAAGAATTCACCGGTGTGTGGACGGGGAGCATTGGCTGGCAGTGGTATTGCCACAGACTCTCCTTCATAGGCTTCGGTTATGCTTCTGCCCCATTGGTCTATCAGGGAGTTGATACCAAATTTGATGGTATCGATTGGTTGCCTCTGGCTTCTGATGAAGTACATCAAACCATCCCGGAGTGCTACATCGGTGAGCAGGGTAACCATGACTGAATCACTCTTAACCAGTGTGATCCTTGCAGCCTTGATACCACGATGACCTGGGTAGCTTGTACTCCCAAGGGTAGGGGCTCTCCTGATGGTGAAGTCTTGTTTCTCTCGTCCATAGGAGGCCAACCAACCAGAGGTTTGTCGACGGGAGAAGACCACTGAGAGAGCCTCTTCCAGCTCTTCTGCGCTATCATCCCCATCAAGAACCGCCCGGTAGTAGCGTGCTGCCAAACCAGTATAGGCAGGGCTTTTCATCCTCCCTTCCACCTTCAGGCTTTCAATGCCCAGCTCTTCCAGTTCTTTTGCAACAGGGCCCGCTTTCATGTCACTCATGGAGAAGAACCAACCATCCTTGACTCCCTGTGGGATGGGGGAAAGCGTACTTGGCACAGCACTGTCATGTTCAACAGTGAAGTAGTTTCTGCATATCTGGGCACAACTGCCCCTGTTTGCACTTCTGCCACATAGTTGTTCGCTGGCGGTGCAGAGCCCTGAGAAGCTATAGCAGAGGGCGCCATGGATGAACACCTTCAGTTCCACATCCTTACACGCTTCACGAATTCGCTTGACCTCCTGGAACGTCAGTTCCCTGGCAAGCACCACTCGTTCGAATCCAAGTCGAACCAGTTCTTGTACCCCGGCGATGGTATGTACAGCCAGCTGGGTACTTGCATGGAGAGAGAGGTTAGGGGCATAGGTTTTCACAAGGTTGATCAAGCCCAGGTCCTGGACGATGATTCCGTCACAGCCGATGAAGTCAATATGCTTGAGTGTCTTGTATGCCTCATCCAACTCTGATTCTTCGATGAGGGTATTTACGGTCACATAGATTTTTTTCCCTTCAGTAAGCGCAACTTGGCGAAGCTTTGCCAAGTCCTCGAAGGTAAAATTGGTGGCGTTTGCACGAGCGGAAAAACTTTTCAGCCCGAGATATACAGCATCTGCCCCTTCTTTGAAGGCAGTTAGTGCTGATTGCAGGGATCCTGCGGGAAGTGCGAGTTCTGTCATGTTTCTAAGGGTAGTGGTGTGCCCCTTCTCTGTCAATCTGAAGCCATTCGACGCCGGTGGAGCTCTTCGACAATCTGGTGATGCTTCTCCTCACTCAGCGGGTAGAAGAGGATTGGGATAATACCGAATATGCTGGCAAGAAATGGGAGTAGGGTGGTAAGGCTATGGATTCCCCAAAGGGTTGAACTGCTCTGCGCCATATTGGGAATATATCCAACCAAGGAGAGGGTGGAGGCAATGATGATCGAAGTGACAGCTGCGGTAAGCTTTGCAAGGAATGTCTGACTACTGAAAATGGTTCCTTCATTGCGTTTCCCGCTTTTCAGCTCACCATATTCGATGGTGTCAGCGATCATGGCAGTCTGGATTACCTGTGGGCTTGCCATCCCGATCGAACTGATACAGTTGAAGAACAACAGTACAAAGAAGTTGTTCCAGCCGGTAAGGAAGAATCCCAGGCTGCCTGCAGCAAAGATTGCATAGTAGATGATACATGCACGCTTTTTGCCTACTTTATTGGTCAGGTAGGGGACGGTTGCAATCCCGATCAGGATGAAAGGGATGTTGATCCCTGCAAGCAGGGTATAGAGCAATTCATTCTGGAGGTTGTATTTTGCATAGTAGATCAGCATGGAGAGTTTCCCTGTCTGCGCGATACCGGTGAATAGTCCACTCAGAATAACAAGCAACAGTGGCTTGTTGTCCAGAAAAACCTTGGGGATTTCGGAAAATCTGGGTTTTTCCTGCCCATCGGCATAGACGCGCTCCTTCACAAACAGGAAGGCGATGAGAAAGCATATGACGGTCAGCAGCGCATATGTCAGGCTTGTCATCTGGTAGCCCCGCTCCGGTTTCCCTTCCACTGAGAAGAGAAGGATCAATGGCTGTGTTGCCAAGGTTGCCAAGGCAATTGCAACAGTCGCCATGAAACGCGGGTAGGCAACTATGCTGCTTCTTTCCTTGGTGTCCTCGCTTATGGTACTGCTCATTGCCCAAAAGGGAACATCACTGGCCGTGTAAATCATGCCGAAGCTGATATATGTGAACGCTGCCCATGCGATTTTCCCTCCTGGGGAGAAGTCAGGGGTACTGAAGGCAGCCACTGCAAAAGGTACGAAGAGAATCGGGGTGAACAAGAGATAGGGGCGGAACTTTCCCCAACGAGAGCGTGTACGGTCGGCAATCATTCCCATCAGTGGATCGTTGATTGCGTCCCACATCCTGGCAAGCAGAAGAATCATCCCAGCGGCTGCGGGCAGGAGACCAAAGATGTCTGTATAGAAGAACAGCAGAAAGTTTGCCATAAGATTGTACAGCATGTTCTGCCCAAAGCAGCCGAACCCATAGGCAAACTTTTCCTTCTTGGGCACCCATTTTGTTTCCATAGCAGAAAGTCTATCACAGAAATTGCAGGTTGCAAGCTTCCCTTGTACTGTTGTCACAGGTAATAGTATACTTGTTGTTAGGAGAGGAGGTCGCCCATGAGTGATACATACGATGACAAACACCCGGTATTCGAAGTTCAGAAGGGAACCATCATCTATGAACAGGGTTCGTCCTGTTCCACCATGTTTCTTCTGAAAAGTGGTACTGTCGGGTTGTACCTGAACTACCATACACCCCAGCAATTCCAGCTCTTCGAGATATCCAAGCCCAATTCCAGCTTGGGAGAGATGGGACTGTTTGAGCAGGAGCCACGCAATGCCACAGCTGTAGCCCTCAGTGACTGCCAGCTGGTCGAGATTTCCCAAGAGAGTTTCCCTGCTTTTATTGCATCACATCCAGAGGCCACAAAGCAGATCATTCTTGATCTGAGCCAGCGGTTCAAGATGGCAATCCAGGAAGTGAGAAACAGCCAGCAGATCATTCTGGAAAGTCTGGAAGCATTGAAAGAAGCACAGGCGAACAAGAAGGATAGCTTGAAGGAACGGATCCGAAAAATCTCGGATTACCTACTCGATATTCCCGAGGATGTTCCTCCTGAACTCTATCTGAGCTTCAATTCGCGATTCCATGGGACTATGTTTTAAAAAAACAAGAAATATTACGAAAAGTATAGCCCATTATATTGCTAAAGATTGGAAAATCAGTAATATAGGAAAAACACATTTCCTCCGATTGTAGTGAATTGTGCATCCCTATTATGAAGGAGTAGTCCATGAACGTCGCAGATCTTACGCATTCTGGGCTCAAGCAGTGGATTCTGGATTTTGCAGAACTCACGACCCCTGAAGAAATCGTCATTGCCGATGGTAGTGCCGCCCAGTACGACGAATTGGTCGCACAGCAGATTGCTGGTGGCTATTGCGTACCCCTGAATCCTGAGAAGAAGCCTGGTAGTATTGCTTACAACTCAGACCCTTCTGATGTTGCTCGCGTTGAGAACAGAACTTACATCGCAGCACAGAGCAAGGAAGCAGCAGGGCCGACCAACAACTGGATTGACCCAGTTGCCTTGAAAGAGACCATGACCGGTCTTTACCGCGGTTGCATGAAGGGACGCACCCTCTATGTTATTCCTTTCTCAATGGGTCCTGTTGGCTCCCCGATTGCTAAGATTGGTGTTGAGCTTACTGACAGTGCCTATGTTGTCATCAATATGATGATCATGACCCGTGTTGGTGAAAAGGTCCTTGAGGTGCTCGGAACCGATGGTGAGTATGTACCTTGCTACCACTCTGTAGGCAAGCCGCTTGCTGATGGTGAGAGTGACAATGGCCAGTGGCCTTGCGCTCCCATTGAGCAGAAGTACATCTCCCATTTCCCAGAAACCCGTGAGATCTGGTCCTATGGCTCAGGTTACGGCGGGAACGCACTGCTTGGAAAGAAGTGTCTTGCACTACGCATTGCATCAGTCTTGGCTCATGACGAAGGTTGGCTTGCAGAGCACATGCTCATTCTCAAGATAACCAGTCCTGAAGGCAAGAGCAAGTTTGTCGCAGGTGCATTCCCCTCCGCATGTGGAAAGACCAACCTCGCAATGCTTGTTCCGACCATCCCAGGTTGGAAGGTCGAGACCGTTGGTGATGACATCGCTTGGATGAAGTATGGCTCCGATGGACAGCTGTATGCGATCAATCCAGAAGCTGGATTCTTCGGTGTTGCTCCAGGAACTTCCAATGATTCCAACTATAATGCAATGGTTAGTGCATCTAAGAACAGTATCTTCACCAACTGTGCCCTCACAGAGGACAATGATGTTTGGTGGGAAGGTATTGGCTACGATGCCCCAAGCAAGTTGATCGACTGGCATGGTAATGAGTGGATCCAGGACAAGGGAAACAAGGAGCAGAAGACTGCTGCACATCCCAATGCCCGCTTTACCGCTCCTGCAGCCCAGTGCCCCAGTATTGCAAGTGAATGGGAAGACCCGAAGGGTGTGCCCATCAGTGCAATCCTCTTTGGTGGAAGAAGAGCTCATACCGTTCCTCTTGTACACCAGAGCTACGACTGGAACCACGGTGTATTCCTCGGGTCCATCGTTGGGTCTGAGATCACCGCAGCAGCCCTCGACCTCAAGGTCGGTACCATCCGTCGTGATCCGTTTGCTATGCTTCCCTTCTGTGGATACAACATGGGAGATTACTTCCAGCACTGGATCAACGTTGGTAAGGCTGCAAAGGACGAGAGCAAGCTTCCCAAGATTTTCTACGTCAACTGGTTCAGAAAGACCGAAGACGGCAAGTGGCTCTGGCCTGGATTTGGTGAAAACAGCCGCGTCCTGAAGTGGGTCTTTGAGGCCTGTGATGGGACTGCAAAGTCTGTTGATACCCCGATCGGTACCATGCCTACACCTGATGCAATCGACCTTCCTGAAGGCGTAAGCGAAGAAGATATGAGAGAGCTTCTCTCTGTCGATATAGATGGTTGGCTCAAGGAAGTCGAAGACGTCCGTACCAATCACTACCCGAAGTTTGGTGATCATCTGCCAAAGGAACTTTCCTCTTTCCTCGACCAACTCGAGGCAAAATTGAAAGCTGCCAAGTAAGCAGAAGATATAGCATTGTTTCAAATTGGCTCTTCCCCCGGGAAGAGCCTTTTGATGTATACTGACCACATGAGCCAGCTCGAACGAATCGTATTCATCAACCGGAGTATTGAGGAGAATGGGGGAGTGAAGACCTCCCTCATTGAACAAGAGTTCTCCATCTCACGGAGGCAAGTACTGAGGGACATCACCTACTTGCGTGAGCATCTTGGAGCTCCCATTACCTATGACCGTTCCAGGAACTGGTACCATTACCAGACTCCATTTACCCTTTTCTCCAACTCGAATGAGCGAATGTTGGTGCTCAATGCAATCGTGAAGAGTCTGGCCCAATCCCAGGGAATCATGTCTGACCTGACAGAGATGATCAGCGAGGGCATTGATAGCGGAGTCGAGAAGCACTATCGCTCCCTCAGCGATAAGATTATCTTCATTACTCCAGTTCAGGACTGGCCTGACTATGAGATATTCAACAAGATCTGTTCAGCAATGAAGAGTGAGGAGCGAATGAGTATGCACTACAGGAATGCCTTGGGTGTGCATTCTCATAGGCATATCGAGCCCCTCAGGTTGGTGAACTATACTGGGAGATGGTACTTGCTTGCTTTTGATATGCAGCACAGACAACTCAGGACTTTCCATCTTTCCAGGGTCGAACAGCTTGCCCAGATCGAAGGGGATCGGATGAAGAGTCGGTTCTCTGATGTAGAGATAGACTCCTTCATCAACTCGGGATATGGGATATTTATGGGCAACGAGGTTACCTATGTGACTTTCCGCGTATATGGATGGGCCATTCATACACTGAGCACCCAGAATTGGCACCCAGAACAGAAGCAACGACTGGTAAAAGAGGAGGGTAGAGAAGCATTAGAGGTCATCCTTCCTGTATCCAACCTTCAGGAGATCCTCTCGACACTCCTCTCGTATGGACCCGATGCACGTCCTATAGCGCCCGAGGAGTTTGTTCTTCGCTACAAGCAGTCTGTTGCACAGATGTGGGAAACTGCAGAAAAATTGTAGTGTGACAACAGATGTCACATAGTGTAGGGTATCCTGTTCCCAGAAAGAGAGGATGACCTATGAAACGAGAAAGAAATACACGTGCTGAATTGCCTGTTTGGTATGACCGTATGCTCTCCAACCCCTTGCTCTTGGTGGTAGGGATATTTGCTGTATTGCTTGCATCCCCACTGCTGTTCATATACGGTGCATTGCTTCCCTTGTTCAGGAGATAAGGCATAATGTTGCACTTCGGTGCTGATTTCCAAGATATTTTGCATATTCATACAGATTTATACTTCCCAAACCTTCCGTTTTCTCGATAGGATGGAGAGACTTCCTGCAAGTCATCATCCCCTCTGTCTGTAAACAACACCCATAGTGTGTTTTTTGTGTGCAGACTCAAGGAGCTTTCTGATGGCAAATCAACCATCCAACGCCATGAAGTATGGTCCGGCCGACAAGCCACCGATGGGACAATGGATTCCCCTGAGTGTCCAGCATGTCTTCGCAATGTTCGGTGCGACCATTCTCGTCCCGATCCTTACCGGTCTCAGTCCGAGTACTGCCCTCTTTACCGCAGGTACCGGTACGCTTATCTACATCCTGATCACCGGAGCAAAGGTCCCAGCGTTCCTTGGTTCCTCGTTTGCATTCATTCCGGCCCTGGTTGCGATCAGCAGTGCCTATGGGGTCCCGTATGCAATGGGTGGTGCCGTGGTCTCCGGCCTTTTTTATATGTTGGTGGCATACATCATCAAGAGAAGTGGACACAACTGGCTGAACAAGGCCCTCCCTCCAGTAGTCATCGGATCAGTCATCGTGGTCATTGGTTTGAACTTGGCACCTACTGCCATGGGTATGGCAATGTATGATGGAAGTGGTGAATACAGTCTCTATTTCTTGTTGATCGCGACCGTTACCCTCTCCTTGACCATTATTGCAAATATATTTGGTAAGGGGTTCTTCAGCATCATTCCTATTCTGATCGGGTTGTTTGGTGGTTACTTCTTTGCCCTGGCCATCGGCCTTATTTTCCCCCAGTATGCCCTGATCGATTTTGCAGCAGTCAAGGAAGCTGCTTGGTTCGGTCTTCCCACCTTCACCTTGCCAAAGTTCAATATTGTTGCAGCCATCACCTTTATCATGGTCTCCCTTGCAACCATCTGTGAGCACCTTGGCGATACACTTACGATCAGCAAGGTGGTAGGAAAGGATTTCTACAAGGATCCAGGTTTGCACAGGACCATTGCCGGTGATGGTATAGCAACGCTATGGGCATCCTTGTGGGGTGGTCCACCCAACACAACCTATGGTGAGAATATCGGGGTACTCGCACTCACTCGTGTGTACAGTGTGTATGTAACCGGTGGTGCAGCTGTCGTGGCAATTTTCCTATCGTTCTTCCCGAAGTTTGGCGCCTTGATCCAGACGATCCCCAACCCAGTACTTGGTGGTATCTCCATGTTACTCTTCGGTACCATTGCTTCCAGCGGTCTTCGTACCTTGGTTGATGCCGGGGTAAACTATGAAGACAAGCGCAATCTTACGATCAGCAGTGTGATACTGGTAATCGGAATCGGTGGCGGCATGCTTTCTTTTGCCATGGGAGAGAACCTGGAGTTCACTCTGGCTGGAGTTGCACTGGCTACCCTGATCGGTATCCTGCTCAACATCTTCCTTCCAAAGGAAATTACATAAGCAAGTACATCATGTACGTGAAAAAGGAGAGAGCCACCCCTAAGGTGGCTCTCAGTGTATGTACTACAAAGAACGTCTTATTTCACTTCTGTTCCATAGTAGGCAGCTTCATACAGCATCTGTACATCTGCGGCAGTAGGAGTACCTGGATTGGTCAAGGTGCAGGGATCTTCAAAAGCATTTTGGCTCATTCTCTGCAAGACTTCCTTGAACTTCTCCTCGTTGAAATCGACCTCACTGCAATCCTTGAAGCTGGAAGGGATATCCATCTTCTGGTTCATCTCCTTGATGGCCTGTGCAAGGTCGGCAACACCGAGAATCTTCTCTGCATATGCGTACTTGTCAGTGAACTTCTTGTTGTAGGCGATTACGTAGGGGAGAAGAATGGCGTTTGCCAATCCATGGGTTACCCCAAATTCCCCACCAATCTTGTGAGCCATGGAGTGAACCAAGCCAAGGGATGCATTGGTGAAAGCCATTCCTGCCAAGGCTGATGCCTCGTGCATTGCTTCTCTGGCTTCCAGGTTCTTTGGCTCGTGGTAAGCAACAGGAAGATGTTCAAGGACCATCTTGATAGCCTGGATGGCATAGGGATCGGTAAATGCAGTCGCTGCGGTAGAGACTACAGCCTCTGCTGCATGGCACATGACATCCATACCGGTATTGGCTGTGATGTGCTTCGGCATTGTCATGGGCAATGATGGGTCGAGAATGGCAATATCTGGGACCATGTCGGCAGCAACGATGGGATACTTGATGTGCTTCTTTGTGTCTGTGATAACCGAGAATGCGGTGATTTCACTTGCTGTCCCACTGGTTGAGGGAATTGCAATGAATTTTGCCTTGTTGCGGAGGGAGGGCATGCTTCCCGGCTGGATGATATCTTCGAAGGCAAGCTCAGGGTGTTCATAGAAGCACCACATGACCTTTGCTGCATCAAGCGCTGATCCACCTCCGATTGCGACGATCCAATCAGGGGAGAATTCAAGCATTGCCTTGGCGCCTCTTTGAACTGTTTCCACGGATGGGTTGGGTTCAACACCGTCGATCAGGATGGAATCGATACCTGCTTTTTTCAGGAGGGATTCAGCCTGGTCCAAGAAGCCGAAACGCTTCATGGAACTGCCGCCTGTCACGATTGCTGCTTTCTTGCCCTGAAGCTGGGCAAGTTTATCAAGGGAACCTTCTCCATAGTAGATGGTTCTGGGAATGGAAAAACTCATAACGCTCATAATTGATGACTCCTTAGGTGAATCTGTTTGTCCATAAGGTATCGATATTATTTTATCGTGTTAAGGGGTTTTTCAAAAATAGCGAAAGAATTTCAAAAAAATCAATTTTATAACGTTATTAATACAAAATAAAATCACAAAAAGGAAATTAAATTGCATGAACATGAGAAATATATGCAATTAATATTACATATTAGAATATAAATATACTTTTACGAGTAACAAGTAAAGTAATTATACATCTGTCAAACATTTTCGCTACGAGTGGTATGAATAGGTTCTCTATTCTCTCAGTATTTGGTATGCTTTCACCCTATGCTTAATTATACCATCGTTGATTCTGATTCTGCCTTAGCGGAGCTACGTGCCTCTTGGAGAGAACGTGGCATTGTATCGGTTGCCATGGATTTTGAAGGGGAGTTCAATCTCCATATCTATGGGGAGCATCTCTGTCTCATCCAACTCTTTGATGGAAAATCGTATTATTTGGTTGATCCTTTCACTCTCTCCAAGGAATCCTTGCAGGAGTTTTTGGAAGATACCTCACTTGAGAAAGTGATGTTCGACTGTGCCAGTGATTCCGCTCTGGTAAGGAAGCAGTATGGAATTATCATGGAAGGTGTGTATGACATCAGGGTTCCTGCCATGGCCCTGGGATATATGGGAAATCTCAGTGGATTGGTAGAACGGTATCTTCCAGAAATCCCCAAACAGCCGATGTCAAACAAGAAAAAGAATCAGATGACCAATTGGCTTAAGCGACCCCTGAGACCTGAACAGATCCAATATGCATTGAGTGATGTAGAACATTTGTTTGCTTTAAAAGATCTTTTGATTGCAGCAGTAGCCGAGAAGGGGCTGCAGACAAAGGTGATTGAACAAATGCAGGTGGTGGGTAAGAGCAAAGGGCCTGACAAACCAGGCTGGACCAAATTCTCTTCCTGGAAGTACCTGTCAAAAGATGAGAAGGTTTTTCTTAAGCACTTCTTCCTTGCTCGCGATGGTCTTGCAAGAAAGTATAATGTCCCTGCAGTAAGAATCCTGGAAAAACCTCTCTTGCTCCAGATGGCAAAGAACGTACCAGCCTCTGACATCGACTTTCATATCTACTGTGGAAAGTGCGCACCCAGGAAGCTCAATGAGTTGGTAGAGACACTGAAGAAAGCTAAACAGGAAGCGCTTATCGAGCTTGGCCGAGCCTAAGGCTTATATTCTCTCTTGCTTCAACCAAGGCTGAGAGAACCTCACAGGTGGGGGTAGGGATCCCATGGGCCTTTCCCAGCTTGATCACTGTCCCACTGAACCACTTGTTTTCTGTTTTTCTTCCAGCCTCCATGTCTTGGCACATGGAGGTTTTACCTGTAAAACCAAGTGAGGTCACGATACGATGGTTCTCCTCAATGAGGGAATCTGGGAGGAGGACCCCCTCAGCCTTTGCAACGTTCTGTACTTCCTTGCATACTTTCTGCGCAAGATCCCATACCGGCTCTTGATCCAGATCTCCATAGGTTGCAGAGAGTAATCCGCTTATTGTGTTGTACGCAGTGTTGAGCATGAACTTGTTCCAGAGCTCACGCTCAATGTTCTCTGGAACTACATAGGAAACACCTGCACTGTCAAACAGGGCGGAGATCTCCTTGATTCGTTCTGTTTTTTCATTGCTCTTTTCGCCGAAGACAATCCTGCCTTCCTTGGTATAGGTGATATGATTACCAACATGTGTGGAATTCAGCCCTACTGCAAAACCATAGAGTACTTTCTCTTTTCCAAAAGCCTTTGAGAGTTCCCGTTCGCTTTCAATTCCATTGAGCAAGGAAAGAATGGCAGTATCTGGGCCAACAACAGGTTTCAGCATGGAAATAGCTTCCTCCAGGTGATGGTTCTTGGTGGCAATGATGATAAGATCGACCACTGGAGCCTCTTCTGGGGTACAGTATCGAAAGGGAGCTCTCTGTTCATTGAGATATATACCTTCCTGTGTGTATCTATTCTTTCTGTTCTCATCAACGATGAAGCAGAGGTGCTCATCACCCAGCAGGTTATGTAATCGTAGGCCATAGAGGGCTCCAACTGCCCCACAACCAAGCATTGCAATGTGTTTCATAATGTAATTAACTCCAATACCAAGGAGAACAGATTTTCCAGTTCCTTCTTGGGGATGTATTCGCTCTTTGTATGAGGTTCTTCATAACCAGAGGTACAGACAAGGGTCTCTATACCTAGTTTGTTCAAGACATTTGCATCACTTCCCCCGAGTGTCGGGGCAAGCCTTACAGGCAAGCCCAAGCTCCCACACGCCTCCTTGAAGTGCTTCAGTACTGTTGCATCTTCCCTATGGTGGTATGCCTCATACTGATGTTCATGGGTAATATCGACGCTTCCGCCATGATCCTTGGCCGCACTTCTCATTGCATCGATCATGCTTGTCGATTGTACTGCCAGTTTGTTTGGATTAAGGCTTCTTGCCTCAAAGACCAGGGTTGCCTTGTCACATACAATGTTCTTGGCTCCCGGAGCAATGAATGACCCCACATTTGCGGTGGTCTCTTCGTCGATGCGAAGCAAGTTCATTGAGCTGACAGCTTGGCTTGCCATCTGGATGGCACTGATACCCGTCTCTGGTTTGAATCCGGCATGAGCTCCCTTACCATGGAATACCGCTTCTATCTTGTCCTGTGAGGGAGCAGCGCTGATCGCTCCTCCCACGGGGCCTGAGGCATCGAACGTGAATCCATGGGATACGGCAGAGAGCTTACTTATATCAATACTCTGTGCTCCTACCAATCCTTGTTCTTCACTTCTGGTGAAGAGTACCACGATATTTGGATGCGCAATCTTTTGCTGTTTTATGGTATCGAGAGCAACCAGGATGGCCGCGATAGCTGCCTTGTCATCAGCGCCAAGAGCGGTGGTTCCGTCACTCCTTAAAAGATCACCATCTTCGACAACCTTTGCTCCACGGGCTAAATCGACAGTATCCATATGGGCATTGAGCAGAATGGTTTTACCTTTTCCGGGAAGGAATCCATACAAATTCTCCCCCTCATCGTATTCTGTATAGAGTCCGGCATGAAGCAGTGCTGTTTCCAAGAAGAGTGCGATCTGGTCTTCCTCATAGGAGACCGAGTCGAAAGAGACCAGTTTTGTAAAGGTGTCAATAAGGATTTGCATGTGCTGACTATACCACAGGCAAAAAGGCTTTGACCACACCAACTTGTGCGCTATAGTAGATTCATGATGTATACAGCTAATGAAACTAGATATGATTCCATGAAGTATCGGTATGCAGGTAAGAGCGGACTCCGCCTTCCTGAGCTCTCCTTGGGACTCTGGCACAATTTTGGCGTAGAGGCTGATGGAGGAGTCTGTAGGAGTATTCTTACTGCCGCATTTGACAATGGTATTACCCATTTTGATTTGGCGAACAACTACGGCCCTCCGGCTGGCAGCGCAGAAGAGCGGTTTGGCTCCATTCTAAAACACGACCTCGCTCCTTACCGGGATGAGCTGATCATTTCCAGCAAAGCTGGCTACTATATGTGGCCAGGGCCATATGGTGAGTGGGGTAGCCGCAAGTACCTGATCAGTAGCTGTGACCAGTCCCTGAAGCGAATGGGTCTTGAGTACGTGGATATTTTCTACCACCACCGCCCTGACCCCAACACCCCTCTTGAGGAGACCATGGGGGCGCTTGCCCATCTGGTCCATCAGGGAAAAGCCTTGTATGTGGGAATCAGCAATTATCGTGCAGAAGAAGCAGTGAAGGCTATCAAGCTGTTGAAAGAGATGGGTACTCCCTGTGTATTGAACCAGGTGCGGTACTCGATGCTGGACCGCTGGGTGGAAAAGAATGATTTGCTGGATGCCATGGGTAACCAGGCAGGAACCATCTGTTTCTCTCCCCTTGCCCAAGGGTTGTTGACTTCACGCTATCTTGATGGAAACGTTCCAGAAGGTTCACGTGCAAGTGAAAATCGATTCCTGAAGGCTGATTCCATTACCAAGGAGCGTGTAACGTTGCTTGGTGAACTCAATGAGGTAGCCAAGCGCCGTGGGCAGAGCCTCTCTGAGCTGGCTATCAGTTGGTTGCTCAAGGATGATCGCATCACCAGTGTACTCATTGGTGCCAGCAGCAAGGCACAGTTGCTCCAGAACTTAAAGGCATTGGACAAGCCGTCTACATTCTCCTCAGAAGAGCTCTCTGAGCTGGATGCTATTTTGCAACGGTGGGAGTAGAGGAAAAGTCATGTATGCACAGGAAGTAGATACCTATATTGCAGAGCTTGAGAAAGAGAAGAGAATACCCTTGGACCAGATACGTACTCTGGTCCATGAGGTGGTTCCTGAGGTCGTGGAGTCCATCAAGTGGAGGATGCCTACCTTCAGCTTGCCTGGTGGTGGGGATATCATCCATATGGCAGCTTTCAAGAAACATATTGGCCTTTATCCGCTTCCTAAAGCGATTGAAGAGTTCCAGGAAGCATTGGCTCCCTATCATACAAGTAAAGGGGCAATCCAGTTCCCTTTAGGTTCTGCATTGCCCCTTGATGTGATCGAGAGGATCATCCAGTTTAGGCTTAACGTCTTATTAGAAAAAAAGCACTAGTCTTATTCCTCGTCAAGAAAATGATTCACGGCATCCTTGAGAAATTGGGCGTTACCCTGGTAATAAGCCCCAAACCGCTCATCGTCGATGTACATCTGCACTATGCCCCGATGAGCTTCCGCTGAGTAGTGGGGCCACGTGAATCGGAGCCATTCGGCATGGAGTGATGCCACTTCCCTTGCGAGAGGGCTGGTAGGGTCTCCTTCCTTGGACGCTGTCTGGAGTTTTTCTAACACCTCATTCCCCAATGCTGTAAACTTTTTATAGGTTTCCTCGTTCATTCCCATCATCTGTGCATTTGCCTTCTCTATGGTTTCCTCTCCGTACTTTTGGCGAATTTCTTCACCAAATTGTGATTCATTCTCAGCAATCATCTGCTTCTTGAAACCTTCAAAGTGCTCTTTGTCGCTCATGGTAATCTCTCCTTTGCTTTCTTTGATGGTATACGTAATGGTCGTGATGAGCTGGTCGAGCTTGTTACGTTTTTCCAGGAGTAGTTCTCTCTGTTTTTCCAAGGCGCTCTCGGCTTCAAAATTTGGGTCATCGAGTAAGGATTTGATGGTTTTTAAGGAGAATTCCAGCTCACGATAAAATAGAATCTGCTGTATCACCAGCAATTCCTTTTTACCATAGAGTCGGTATCCATTCTGAGGGTGCCTAACAGGGGTGAGGAGACCATACTCCTCCCAGTAACGGAGGGTACGTTCGCTTACTCCACTTAGCTCAACCATTTCTTTGATCGTATACTTCATAGATAGATACATACACCCTGACGTTGCGTGAAGGTCAAGCGTCAATCTTCGTTTTTTTCTGCTTCATAGGTTTTTTTGTCAAACACGCAATAGGAATTCTTCCCTGAGCGTTTTGCCTGGTACATTGCAAAGTCAGCAAACTCGATGAGCTCAAACAAGTTGGTAGTGTCTTTGTTATAGACAGCCATACCAAGGCTGCAGCAGATAGGAAGGTCCCCTGCATCGGTATGGATAGGATCTTCTGTCACGTGGGATGTAAAGGTTTGATAAAAATGCTGTACGACTGCTTCATCAGCTGCTTCCATCCCATGGAGGTAGAGACCGAACTCATCTCCTGCAATGCGCATGGCGATGGAGACTCCTGTACAGGAGAGGCTGGCAAGGCGAGCTGAGAATCCAACCAGGTACTGGTCTCCTATGGCATGTCCATAATTATCATTGACTTGTTTGAAGTTGTCGATGTCGATGAAGACAAAGAGCCCTTGAGCCTGGGGATTCTCTTGGATGACCGTTTGCATCTCGGAGTGGTACTGATAGCGGCTTACCAAGCCGGTCAATACATCCTTTACAAGACGATTATTCAGCTCCAGGTTCAGCTGTTCCAGTTTTCGGTTTGCCCGTTGCAGCTGGCGTTGCGTGTTGACCAAATCATTGTTGAGTTTTTGGATCTCCTCAAAGTGGTTGTACACCTCTTCCGAGGCGTGCATCAGTTGTTCCCCGCGCAACACAGCAAATTGCTTGATCATGGCAAAGATGACCTGGTTATGTGATTCCTGGATAGAGGAAGGAAGATCAGCAAGATAATCCAATGCCAATACATACACGAATTTCTTTGCACTGACAATAAAGAAACAGAGTTGTTCCTGTTCCTCGATAATAGGTATATGGGCACAAAAGACTTCAGTCTCATGGTCTAATGCGTTGGAGAAGATCGTGTTGAAACGATCTTTATCATCTTGTTTGAACAGGGACTCCAAGGTGGTCTTGAAGGGCATGCCCAATGATATGGGTTTCGACCAGTATGTTTCTTGCACTACTTTCTTTGTGTCAGTGCGGACGAAGAATGAGTGGTTCATGTTTTTGCAACAACCTTATCAGCCCAAATAACCAACTCTGTTGCAAGGTCTGTATACACATCAATGGGCCATGTCTTATAGATGCCTCCACTGGTCTTGAATGCTCTCCCTCCAACTGCCACGAGCAGGGAAGGGTATTTCTCTTTCAATGTCTTTACCGCTAGATAACAGGTCTGAAGGTGTTGGGGCATGGTGACCGAGAGTGCGACCAGATCGGGTTGATGCTCTGCCACTGCGCTTACTAACGAAGGAATAGGGACTGCTGCCCCAAGGTAGACGCTTTCCCACCCTCGATACTCAAAGAGGTCGGCTACCATTCTTCCTCCCATCTCATGAAGCTCGCTGCCAATACAGCAGGTAAGGATTTTCTTGTCTACTGGCTTCTGGTTGAAAATATATGGATAGAAGCGAGCAAGGATCATCTGGGTGGTGGAGGTGGCGTAGTGTTCCTTGTCCACGGTTATCTTGTTCTGGTACCAGAGTTCCCCGACTTCCTGCATGCTGAGACGTATAACATCCTCATAGAGCTCTTCAAGACTTAACCCGTCCTTTCGTGCATCTTCAATTATTTGGATTGCCTTCTGGGTTTCACTCCTGAGAAGTGCGTTAAGATATGCTCGTCGAATGGGAAGATGGGGACCTTCGAGAAAGGCTTCAGATACCTGGTAGTTGTCCATTGCATCTTCAGTTGCATCAATAGCTACATCGAGGATAGTTTTTGCTGAAGCAACCATTGTCTCTTCTTCAAAGAGCTTGTCACTGAAGGTTTTCAGTATTTCGTAGTGATGGACCATCTGGTCCTTGATGCGATCACGGTCAATATCTTTCATCAGGTTGCAGAGCAACTCATAGAGCCAGACTGCATAGTTCGTGAAGAGCTTCTCATCTTCGATTTGTACAGCAGTTGAAAGGAAGTCAAAGTTGTAGAGTATGTCTTGGAACATGAGACGTTTCCGTCGATCATCCATCTCCTGCTCAAGTCTGGGGTCCTGCTCGAACTGTTGGTCAAAGATCTTTTGCGCGAGACTGATACGTCTCGGATCTATGTCCGGTAGTAATAAACTCATGCAAGACCTCCATGCCAAAAGTGCGTGATATACCAATAACATAACAGGGTATGGGAGGTTTGTCATATAAACATGAATACTTTTGTATTGAGGTAAGAACAATACAATGGTGTTTCAATCGTAAGTAGGGTATTGTATAATGTATACAATTAGCACAATACCAGAATTCTCCCTACTGCTAGGGAAAATACATCATTGAATGGAGTAAATCATGTTTACAATAGAATTTATTGCCCCATACAAACATCTAGTTTCGGCTGTCGAGGAGGCCTTTAGTGAGCATCCAAAAAGAAATGAAATCAAACATGTCGTTAACTTCAAAGGTGTTCCTGAAATACGTCGTAGTAGACTGGTAGGGGATATTTTTATTGCAAGAGGCTTAACAGCTTCCTACTTACATCAGTTGTGGAAAGATGCCACAGTCATCGAAGTCCCGATGAGTGGGTACGATATTCTTCGGGCAATGAATGAAGGGGTTAAGAAATTTGATTCAAAACGGATAGCCCTGATAGCGACCACTAATGCGGTATATGGAGTTGCCAATTTTTCCACTTCCTTTCTTCCCCCTGTAATGACCTACGAAATAGGGCCCCTAGATGATGTGAAACCACAAATTGAACAAGCTATTGCTGATGGTGCTGATTTGATTATTGGGGGAAATTCAGTCTATCTTACGGCAAAATCTATGGGGATGCCTGCTCAACGGATCGAAGTCGGTAAGGAAAGCGTACGTCAAGCAATTGATGAAGCATGGCGTATCTGGCACTCAAATATTGAGGAACGAGTTCGTGTTCAGCGATTGAATGCATTAGTTGCAAATGTGCATGAAGGAATCATTACTGTTGATCAAAATAAGCGAATTACTGTCTGTAATCAATTCGCTGAACAAATGCTACACTGTAGCGATGATGTGATCAATCGAAAACTTTCAGAGGTTGTGCCCCAACTAGAAGACCCAGACATTATTGATCTTAAGCAACCTG
Organism: Sphaerochaeta sp. S2; assembly: GCF_016406725.1. Taxonomy (GTDB): domain Bacteria; phylum Spirochaetota; class Spirochaetia; order Sphaerochaetales; family Sphaerochaetaceae; genus Sphaerochaeta. The sequence continues at coordinate 21,196 of NZ_JAEKNT010000091.1, forward strand.
GTATAGGAGAATTTGTTGAAATTAATGGAACTCAAATTGTTGTCAATAAGATTCCAGTGTTAGTAGAAGGGAAATTCCAAGCGGGAATCATTACATTGCAAGAAGTTTCACAGATACAGAAGATTGAAACACGAATTCGTCGTGAAGCCCATAGGAAAGGGTTGGTAGCTACGTATGATTTTTCCCAGATGATTGGCGAAAGTCGGATTCTACTAGCCACAAAAAAATTGGCATTAGGCTATGCGAAAGTACAATCGAACGTATTACTTGTAGGAGAAACTGGCACTGGTAAAGAACTTTTCGCTCAAAGTATTCATCGAGCAAGTGAGCGTTGTAATGGACCTTTTGTTGCCGTCAATTGTGCCGCATTACCGGAGTCTTTATTAGAAAGCGAATTATTTGGCTATGTTGGTGGGTCTTTTACTGGAGCTTCAAAGACAGGAAAAATGGGGTTGTTTGAATTGGCACACACAGGAACCATATTTTTGGATGAGATATCAGAGATGAGTCTTCATCTGCAAGGTCGATTGCTCAGGGTCATAGAAGAACGGGAAATTATGCGTATAGGGCATGATACAGTCATTCCTGTTGATATTAGGATTATTGCTGCAACTAATAGGTTGTTAGAGGAATTGGTAGAAAAAAATCTATTTCGCAAAGATCTATTCTACCGATTGGATGTATTGAGGCTAAATATTCCCCCACTACGAAAGCGCAAAGACGATATTTTGTTGTTAACAAAGCATTTCCTTATCCAGTATGATGAACTGAATGGGCGTTCACATCATATGCTGGACCCTGAAGTAATCCCTATTCTAAAGCATCTTACATGGGATGGTAATATCCGACAGCTTCGGAATGTCTGTGAACGATTGTCGGTAGTGGTCTCCGGTACCGTTATTAAATCCAAAGATCTCCTCACCTGTCTTGGAAGAGTTGATGATTTGAAGAATTCTGGTGCGGAGTATAGGGAAGATGAAGAAAAACAGAAGATACTCGAAGTTTTGTCTGAATTGAAACAAAACAAAGCAGAAGCTGCACGTCACTTGGGAATTGATCGCTCCACATTGTATAGGAAACTAAAAAAATATGGACTCGCCTAAGTGTAGTGTGGTGTTGCATGTGTGTTGCAATGCAACACATTACAGATTCGCAAAGGCATCAATAAGACAAAAATAGTAAATAATAACCCTCTATCAGCCAATTTTGTGACAAATTTGCTGAATATTGGTTGGTCTTGGCATGGTTACTGCAATACATGGTCAGTGGATGGTCAGAATATTACAGATCAATAAAAAAAAGGAGTACGTTATGAAGAAAATTTCTGTACTGTTGGTTTGTGTTCTTGCAATTGCAGGATCACTTTGGGCAAATGGCGCTGCTGAGGCGGCTGTGTATCCTGATAGACCCATCGAATTTGTTATTCCAGGAAGTGCTGGTGGTGGTAGTGATATCTTGGGCAGGACTATTACTGATATTATTCAGAAATATGACCTTGTCGATCAGACCATTACAGTTGTAAACAAGGGGGGCGGGGCAAGTGCTGTATCTCACGGGTATGTGAATGCAAAGTCTGATGTAAATTACTATTTGCTTACTTGTAACTCTGCGAACATGCTTTCGATGCATGTGAACCAGAGCATGTCTCCTAAGGGACCTTTTACCCCAATCGCCAATATGGCTCTGGACGATATTCTGTTGGTAGCACGTGCTGATGGAGAATTCCCTGATTGGAAGAGTGTTGAAGAGGTAATTAAAGGTAATCCTGGTTCATTAACTGTAGGTCTCGCAGATGACCTGGATGCAATGGCACTTGCTCTTCTTGAGGAAAATGCTAATGTAGATTTTAATACCACGGCTTACTTTTCTTCCAGTGGTGAAGTAGCAACTGCCCTGCTGGGTGGTCACCTCGACTTGGCAATCCTTAACCCTGTTGAGTGTATTGGTTTGGTTGAGGGAGGTCGTCTAATCGGGATTGGTTCGTTTGCACCAAACGATATGGAACCACCTTTTGAGGCCACTCCTACCTTCAAAGCTTTAGGATATCCCAAAGTTATCATGCAGATGTCCCGTTCAGTTATTGGTCCAGCTGGCATGAGCGAGGAAGCTCAACAGTATTGGAGTGATGTAATGGGAAAGGTAGCTGCAACTGATGAGTGGAAAACTGGGTACATCGATAGAAATGTTTTGCGGAATCAATATATGAATGCTGAAGACTTTGCTCAGTTCTATTCAGAAACAGAAAAAATGCTTCTTGATTTTGCCAAGAAACTGGAAATTCTCTAAGAACCCAGATATTACAATGGGGGAGTCTAGCTCCCCCATTGATTAAATAAGGAGCAAATATATGGAGATCGCAATCAATCTCTTGATTTTCTTACTTGCTGGTTATTGGTTCCAACAAGGGATTGCAGTGTATAAGTTTTGGGGAAATAACCAGCCAGGTAGTGGTTTTATACCAGTACTATTTGCTCTGGTGCTCATGGTGATGTCTCTATTACTCCTTGTTCGAGCAATTTTGCACAGGAAGAAGGATGATACGAAAGAGCCCCAAGCAGTGAGTGACCAAGATTCTGCAAAAATACCTCTTTGGATACGTCCATTGATTCCTGCAGGATATGCAGTGGTATCGATTGGTGCTCTGGTTTTATTGGGGGTTATCCCGGCGATGTTCCTTACTTCATTCGTCTGGATGAAATGGGTCAGTAAAGTACCATTAGTAAAATCATTGACTATTTCAACAATAGTAACAGTATTTGTGTATCTGATATTCGTTTTTTGGCTGAGAATCCCTTTCCCTCGCGGAATTTTTGGAATCTAATAAAAGGAGAAAGAAATGAGTAATTGGGAGTTATTACTGCAAGGTTTTACTGTAGCTTTTTCCTTTTCAAATGCTACTGCGGCGTTTGTGGGGGCTTTGCTTGGCATCTTGGTGGGAGCCATGCCTGGTATTGGTGCTGCTGCAGGTATTTCATTGCTTCTACCGATGACATTTAAGATGGACCCGACAGCAGGAATTATTATGTTAGCCGGAATTTATTACGGCAATATGTATGGTGGAGCATATAGTGCAACTCTGCTCAATATTCCTGGTGATACACCTGCAGTAGTGACTGCAATGGACGGATATCCTCTTACCTTAAAAGGTCAAGCAGGAAAGTCGCTTTCCACTGGAAATATTGCCTCCTTTATTGGTGGTACGATTGGGATTTTCTTTTTGACTATTTTTGGTCCTCTCTTAGCCGAAATTGGATTGAAATTCGGACCAGCTGAAGTTGCTGCTCTGATTTTCTTAGCTTTGACCTCAATTGGGTGGTTGTTGGGTGATGACCCTATAAAAGGGTTGGTAGCAGCGTGTATTGGAGTTCTCCTCTCAACAATCGGGATTGATGGTGCCTCAGGTATTGCCCGTTATAGTTTTGGAAATCTGAATTTGATTGGTGGAATTGCTTTTGTACCACTCGTGATTGGAATGTTTGGATTCAGTCAAGTGCTGGATATGATGGCTGATAGTAAGGATTTTTCGATTGGTGGAATGAAAAAACTATCAATTAGAGAGAGCATGATCACTTGGGCTGAATTCAAACAAATATTCTGGCCATCAGTTCGAAGTGCTGTTTTAGGCAATTTCGTTGGGTTCTTGCCTGGCGCTGGATCAACAACGGGCTCTTTCCTTGCATATATTCTAGAAAAGAAAATAGGTAAACATCGACATGAAATGGGTTCTGGATCAATTAATGGCGTAGCAGTCTCTGAAGCAGCAAACAATGCTGGTGCAGTAGGATCTTTTGCACCTTTATTATCTTTAGGTATCCCCGGTTCGGCATCGAGTGCTGTATTACTTGGTGGTCTGATGATGTGGGGGCTCAGGCCAGGGCCTCTCTTGTTCGAATCAAATCCCGATTTTGTTTGGGGACTCATCAGTTCGATGTATTTCGGTAACCTGCTTTGTTTGGTTGCAGGTATGGCGATTCTCCCTTTCTTGGTTTCATTTCTCAAAATATCAAAACGTGTGATGATCCCAATTATCATGGTCATATGCCTCGTAGGTTCATATTCAGTAGGCAATAGTGTGTTTGATATGGGCGTAATGATTGTGGCAGGAATAATTGCCTTCTATCTGAAACAGCATGCATTCCCAACATCTCCAATACTCTTGGCTTTTGTGTTAGCACCTCGATTGGAAATTTCAATGCGTCAAGCGTTAGGAATATCTCAAGGGAGCGTATGGGTTTTCTTTGAAAAACCAATTTCTGCTGGAATCTTGATCTGTACCTTTGTGCTTTTATTGTTTCCTGTAATTCAGAAAGTAATACAAGCCATTAGAAGTAGATCAAAGTAATTTTAACTCGATACAACAAAGTCTAGCGTTACCCCTTTTTTAAAGGGGTCCGGTAGATATACCCTTCGACCCGGTTTATGACGGCTAATCATAAAGGATAAGGATCTGAACATATGAACTATACTACCTTGTTTCACGATATGCATTCGGTTGCGAAAGTTGGGATAATTGGATCAAACGGAGGCTTCGGATATTCCTTTCTTGCCCAAGTCCCTCTTATGAAAGACTCTCTAGAACTTCAGGTGATTTGTGATCTGAATATTCAGGAATCAATTGAACTATTAAAAAAACTACAGTATGACGAGACGCGATTTCGATCTTGCAATTCCAAGGACGAAATCGAACAGGCCCTGCAGATACCTGGAAGCATAATCATTCTAGAAGATGGGGAGTTACTGCCTTTCTGTAATATTGATGTACTTGTGGAAGCAACAGGAAATCCTGAAATCAGTTCGTGCATGGCGGAAAAATGCTTACAGTATGGAATTCATGTTTGCATGGTATCCAAAGAAGCAGATTGTGTTTCGGGACCTTATCTTTACCGACTTGCAAAGCAAAAGAATGTTGTATATGCAATAGCCGCCGGAGATCAACCTGCGAATCTTATTGAATTTCTGAGCTGGGTTAAGAGCTTGGGACTGGAAGTAATCGCTGCAGGCAAATCGAGTGAGTACGATTACATTTATAATCTTGATACTGGGCTGTTTAGTTATCAAGGTGAAGAAGTTGTTTTACCAGAACTCAAAGACCATTGGTCGCTGAATGGGGTTAAAACATTGGAAGATCGGAGCAGAATCCTAAAGGATTTTCCTCAATTTGCTGTACCTGATTACTGTGAAATGAATGTAGTCTCGAATGCGACAGGTTTAGAACCTTCATGTAATAGGTTTCATTATCCCATCTGTAGAGTGGAAGAACTTGCTGATATTTACATACCTGTAGAAGATGGAGGGGTATTGACCAAGACAGGAGTGGTTGATGTCTTTAATAATCTTCGCCGCCCAGATGAAGCTAGCTTTGCTGGAGGTGTTTTTGTTATTGTTCGTTGCCATGATGAAAGAGTCTGGTCTCTACTCCGTGAAAAGGGGCATGTCGTAAGTCGAAATGGGAAATATGCTTGTATGTATCTCCCCTATCATTTCATGGGAGTAGAAGCCCCTATATCTGTAATAAATGCGTTTCGATTGGGTCTCTCGACCTACGATGCCTGTGATTGCCATGCAGTAATGACGGCAATCGCAGAACGAGATTTTGCTCGTGGGGAACAGATGGACCTCCGATGTCATCACCGGCTGATAGTTGATGTATCCGTGCAATTGGTGTCTAAATAAGATGTACAGGATATTGCAGCTCCGTACTACCTCATTGCAGGGTAACGTCTGAAGCAAGTTGTCCAGACAGTGG
>NZ_JAEKNT010000092.1 GCF_016406725.1 Sphaerochaeta sp. S2
GTGCAGAGCCATGCGAGGAAGGCTTTCGCCTCCTCAGGATACTTGGTTGCCCTATTCATCGTGATAGCCATATCAGGGTGGAAGCAGATAGCAGTGTTCTTTCCCTTTGGAGCAGGAATGGCAAACAAGCCCCAATCAAAGGATGCATCCTTATAGACACCGGCTGTCCAGCTACCATCCACGAACATGACCGCTTTCTGGCTGTTGAACAGTACCTGGCTGTCATTGTAGGTAACCGACTCAAAACCATCAGGACAGTATCGTGCAACATCTGCCATGGCTTGGTAGGCAGCTATAAAGTTCTTATCATTGAGAGGAAGCTCTCCATTCTCATATTTCACCCGCATGTCAGCCCCTCCGATATAATTGGGGAGCAGACCGAAGAAGAAGGTCTCAAGAATATCCCACTCATCAGCCAATCCATTGGCAAGTGGCGTATACCCTCTGTTTTCAAGAGTGTTGCAGAGTGAGAGGAATGATTCCCAGTCATTTGGAATGGAAAGTCCTTCCTTCTCGAAAATATCCTTGTTGTAATATACCGCATGACTCACTGCTGCAAAAGGAACAGCGAACATGGTTCCGTCACTCATCTGCCATGGGGCAAGATTGCTTGCCGTGAAGTTATCCATGAGTCCCGGAATATCTGTACAATCGGCAAAATATCCAGCATTGAACAACTCCTGACCTGCTGCGTATGAACGGGCGTACATCAAATCTGGGCCGGTTCCACTGTCCAGTTGCAGACGCAGGGTAGCGTTGTAGTCTGGAGGATTTGTCGGTTGGAACTTGATCGTTACCTCAGGGGCAAGCTTTTTGTAAGCAGCAAGCAAGCGATTCATCTGCTCTACATCATCGGTTCTCCAGGAACCCATGGTGAGCACCACCTCATCAGAGGCTGCAGCCTTTGATCCTTGGGCAGAAACAGGAAGCAATACACAAAGAAGCAACAGCATAGGTAGAAGAACGTGCAATCGTTTCATACAATACTCCTTCTTAGTGAAATTTTGTTATAGTATAGCATTAAATAAACTGATGTTTGTAAATTTTCTACATCTTTACAGGGGAGGACAAAATAGGGACATTGTGGTAGGATGCTACTATTCTTCTGTTGTGAGGTGTAACATGAATTTAGTTTTTCTCGGCCCTCCGGGTGCCGGTAAGGGGACCATCGCGTCCGAGGCAAAAAATCATTTTGGCATTCCCCATATTTCGACTGGCGACCTGTTTCGCAGTCATATCAAAGGGGATACTGAACTAGGCAAGCAGGTAAAAGCTATCTTGGCTGCCGGTGATTTGGTTCCAGACTCTGTAACCATTGAGATGGTAAAACAGCGTTTCCTTGAATCTGATGCAAAGAATGGTTTTATCCTTGATGGATTCCCACGCACCATTGCCCAGGCTGACGCACTCGCAGAGATGAAAACGCTTGATGCAGTGGTGAATTTCGTACTTGACCGCGATCAGATTGTAAAACGCCTGAGCGGCAGAAGAGTGTGTAAATCCACAGGAAGAACCTATCATATCCACTACAATCCACCTAAGGTGGAGGGTATTGATGATGAAACAGGAGAGCCTCTCATCCAACGTGATGATGATAAGCCAGAGGCAATTTTGAATCGTTTGAGTGTCTATGAGGAGCAGACAGAGCCCCTTATTGCTTACTATCGTGAGAAAGGATTGTTGGTCGATATCGATGCTTCCCCAGCTCCAGATGAAGTTCTCTCTGCCTTGATCAAGGCTGTACAGAAGTAAGATCTTTTACTGAATCACGTTTTATCAACGTGTAGGGAATTTGAATATGGACGCTTTGCAAGGTCTCCTTGTTTATCATATTAAACAGGGCTTCAGCAGCAAGGCGTCCTTTTTCCTGTGCTGGCTGGTCTACTGTTGTGAGATGGGGGATGATACAGGAAGCTTCATCAATATTATCGAATCCTGCAATAGAAATATCCTCAGGGACAGACAAACCCTCTTCATTCCAACTGACAATACACCCAATTGCCACAATGTCACTCATTGAGACAACACAGGTGGGCATCTTTCCAAATGCCATAATTTCCTTGCCTCTCAGTTTTCCATCTGCAAGTGTTGGTTCACTTACCAAAACCGGTACATCTTCGGGGGGAATTCCCACTTCCTTCAAAGCTTTCCTGAAACCCTCCATTCTTCGTTGGGGAAGGCTCATCTTTGTTGCCTTCTCAGCAAAAATGTCTTGTCCCAGTGAAATGATGCAGATGTTACGGTGTCCCGATTCGAGTACTGTTTTCATCAATTCATAGGAAGCCAACTCATCATCGATGTTTACACTGGGCATATCTTCATCAGGAGTCCCATCAAGGGTCACATAGGGGATCAAGCGGGTTTTCATGACCGAGACAATGTCCATATCGACCTGCATACCCATGGTAATCAAGCCATCAACTGCTGCATTGCGTACAGCTTCTGTTACACTCTCATTCAATGGTGGGATCAGGGTAAGCGTGTAGCCATATTTTTCACAGACACCCCCAATGCCTAGTAGTACTTGTTGTGCATACGGGTTCTGCAGTGAGTACCGAATTTCCTGTGGAAGCAGGAAGCCTATGGAAAGATGTCTACGGAGTGAGAAATTGCGTGCCATTGGATCAGGTATGTATCCAAGCCGTTCAGCGGTCTCAAGAATCTGGTTGCATGCCTTCTCGCTGATCCTCGATGGATCATTGAATGCAAAGGAGACTGCAGTCTTGGAATATCCGCTCTCTCGGGCGATATCCTTGATCGTAGGTCGTTTGATTCTGGTCGTTTGCTCTGCCATGGTGCAATCCTCAACTTCGGCCGATATCCTACCACAATGTTGTATTGAAGGGGAACAATGCAGGTTGCACAGCCGCAAAACTTGGTATATTGTTATACTAAACCGGTTTTGTAGTACAGTCAACAAACAATATGAGGAAGTAATATGATCAGTACAACCTGGAAGCTATCCATTGACAGTAATGTCTCAGCCTTGTATATCCAACCGCTCTACCCAAAGAAGGGTGAGATGGTGAGCGTTTCAATACAGGTGGACTCATCCGCCCCAATCAAACAAGTAAGATTGGTGAGTTTCCAGCTTGGACGTGAGATGCAGATCACACTGGATAAAGTGCAGGAAGGGTCTCGTACATTGTACAAAGGCAGCTTCAAGCTGGTGGATACATCAGCCTATTGGTATTTCTTCCTGGTTACGGATGAAAGAGCGTATTCCTATAGCAAGGTGGGCGTGAAAGCCTCTGTTCCTCCACTTGCAGAATGTTTCCACTTGGTCAGTGACCTGGTCCCTGTAACGTGGGTGGGGAGTGGCCTCTGTTACCAGGTGTTTCCTGATCGATTCCGTAAGGGTGATCCGGCCGTTGGTGCGAAAGAAGGACAATACAGGTTTGATGGGGGTGAGGTCACAGTACACGGTTTTGATGAAATCCCCCTTGAGTTCGAGGAAGGGCGATGCCTTGATTTCTTCAACGGTGACCTGAAAGGTATTGAGGATGCCATTGACCATTTCAAGAGCCTTGGCGTAACGGTGCTCTACCTTAATCCTATTGGGATGAGCAAAACCACCCATCGCTATGACTGCACCGATTTCTTTCATGTAGATGAGAAGCTCGGTGGAGATGAGGCTTTTGCCCACCTCTGTGAGGCGCTCCATAAGGAAGGAATTCGCGTAGTAGTCGATATTTCAATCAATCATACTGGAACTGAACATCCCTGGTACAAGAAGGCTCTCTCTGATCCCTCAAGCAAGGAATCCACCTATTATTACATCAATGATGATGGCTCTGTAGCGTTCTGGCAAGATGTCGAGACGCTACCGCAGCTTAATTACAACAGCGATGAACTACGTGATTTGATCTACCGTAGCCCTGATTCCGTATTGCGTTCCTTTCTCAGGAAGCCCTACCTCCAAGACGGTTGGAGACTTGATGTTGCAAGTGAGGTCGGACGGAGGGGAGATGACCAGTTGTGCGAAGAGATCTGGAGGGAAGTTCGACAGGCAGTCAAGAAAGAGAATAATCAAGCATACTTGGTAGGAGAGGACTGGGTTGATTCCACCCCATTTCTCCAGGGTGATATGTGGGATGCAACCATGAACTACCTGGGAAGCAGCCGGCCGATGAGAAGCTGGATGGGTGAGAAGGACCGGTACATGGCAGATTGCTGGGGCCAGAATCCTGGGACGACAAGAGCCTTCAATGGGATTGAGTTTGCAGAAGCGCTTCAAAGCCATCTGCAGTCAATGCCACAACAGATGCTTAGCATGCAGATGAATCTGATCAATAGTCATGATACCCCTCGTCTCTATGCCCATCAGGAAATTTTTGATTTTTCTCTTTATGCTGGAATTGTGAAGTTGTTGTATGTACTTCCCGGTATGCCGAACATCTATTATGGGGAAGAAATTGCGCTTCCTGGCCCGTACGGATCTGTTGAATCCGCTCGATATCCCATGCAGTGGGACCAAGAACAGTGGAACAAGGATTTCTTCTCACTCTATACAAGGCTTGGACAGTTCCGCTCAGCTCATGCTGATACCCTTGCCCATGGTGCTTGGAAGGTACTCTATAGCGATGAATACTCTCTATGCTTTGTTCGGTATACGAATCATGAGGCAATACTCTGTATTTTGGGAAAGCATGAGAGGCCGACTACCATTAGACTTGACAATACACTGTTGCAAATCACTTGCTTTGAGGGTTGTGATGCAGAGAGGGCAATTGTTCATTCTCACACGATAGAGGTTGCACTGAAGGAAAAAGATTCATTGCTTCTGGTGGGTAAGCGGTAAGCTGTCTATAGATAGTTTGCAACAAATCGGATGATATTTGTTGCAATATGCTTGCAATACTATAGATATCTGTGCACAATATGGTGCCAAAACCCTCTAAGGAGTTGCGTTATGGCCTACCTCTATGAAGAACCCTCCCGAACATTCAGTGAATACCTGCTAATCCCAGGATATTCCAGTACCGAATGCATTCCAGCAAATGTGTCCTTGAAGACACCCTTGGTCAAGTACAAAAAAGGGGAAGAACCCTCCATCACCCTCAACATTCCCATGAGTAGTGCCATCATGCAATCCGTGAGTGGTGAGGAAATGGCCAAGGCTCTCTCAAGGGAGGGTGGAATCAGTTTCATCTATGGCTCACAGCCTATCGATGCACAGTGCGCAATGGTAGCCCGTGTAAAAGCTTTCAAGGCTGGTTTTGTACCCAGTGATTCCAATCTCAGGGCAGAGGATACGCTTTCAGATTTGATAGCACTTAAAGAGAAGAAAGGGCATTCTACCATTGCCGTGACAGAAGATGGCAGCAGCTCAGGAACATTGCTTGGTGTTGTCTCTTCACGTGACTGGAGGCCAAGCAGGACCTCTCTCGATACCCCGATCAACCAGATCATGACACCATTTGCAAACTTGGTGTACGCCCGTGAAGGGATAACACTCAGTGAGGCAAATGACATAATCTGGGAACACAAACTCAACAGCCTTCCCATCGTGGATGAGAAGAACAGACTCAAGTACTTTGTATTCAGGAAGGATTATGACTGTCATAAGGATAATCCTGATGAGTTGCTTGATGAGAAGAAACGTTACCGTGTTGGAGCTGGCATCAATACCAGAGACTACAAGGAACGGGTTCCAGCCTTGGTTCATAGCGGTGCCGACGTACTCTGTATCGACTCATCTGAAGGGTACAGTGAATGGCAACGCCTTACACTCTCCTGGATCAAGAAGCAGTATGGGGATCGAGTAAAGGTTGGAGCTGGGAATGTAGTGGACAGGGAAGGATTCCTCTTCCTCGCTGAAAGCGGTGCTGACTTCGTGAAGGTCGGCATTGGCGGAGGATCGATCTGCATAACCAGAGAGACAAAAGGAATTGGAAGAGGACAGGCAACAGCCTTGCTCGAGGTCGCAAAAGCCCGTGATGAATACTTCAATGAGAAGGGTGTATATATTCCCATTTGCTCTGATGGTGGAATAGTCCTCGACTACCATATGACCATTGCATTGGCAATGGGTGCCGACTTCCTGATGTTGGGACGCTATTTTGCACGATTTGACGAGTCACCGACAGAGAAGGTAAATGTCAAGGGTTCCTACATGAAGGAGTATTGGGGAGAAGGATCTTCCCGTGCACGAAACTGGCAACGATATGACCTTGGAGGGGATGGAAAGCTGAGCTTTGTGGAAGGTGTCGATTCCTATGTCCCCTATGCAGGCCCGCTGAAAGACAATCTCAACTTGAGTCTAAGCAAGATTAAATCAACCATGTGCAACTGTGGTGCACTCAGCATTCCTGAATTGCAGCAGAAGGCTCGATTAACGGTAGTCAGTTCCACTTCCATCATAGAAGGCGGAGCACATGATGTATTGCTCAAAGATTCCCAGGACTCGGTGAAAAAATAGATGTTCTATCATACTTCTTACATGAAATGTGCTACAATGAGATACTTTTTGTGGAAGAGGGTGTAAGAAGTATGAACGAGGTTGGTCAAAGCGGCCCTAATAAAGAGCGAATGCTTTCTATCAACAACCTTCCCGGTGGAGTGGGGGTATATGAACTTGGCGATGAGATAATTGCAACCTATCTCAGTAGAGGTTTGTCCAAACTGCTCGCATACACCCCGAAGGAGTTCCACAACTACAATGAACTTGATTTGTTGGACTCCGTACATGAAAAAGAGCGAAAACGTATCAAGGCAGTTTTCCAGAAACTGAAGAGCAGCCACAAGGAATTGGATGTATCCTTTCGATTACAACGTAAGGAAGATCGTTTCATCAGACTGCTTGGTAGGTACAGCCGTCACCATGGTCAATTCCCTGTATACTACCTAGTGGCCAGCGACGTTTCAGAAGCACACCATAATGCCCTTGCACTGGAAAGACAGAATACCAGGCTCCAGTTTGCATTTTCTCACTCTACCTTGGAAATGTGGGAGTATCATCTTGATGAAGATCGTCTTGTTGCGCTGTCAAGAACTGTTCTTGGTGGCCATACTCCCCTTGAGATTCACAACCCTGCTGATTTCCTGCTTGAAGAAGGCTATATCCATCCTGACTTTTCAGTGACCCTGAACCATGATTTTGCACAATTGCAAGCTGGCAATGAACCAGATTCAATCCTTTCAGTCCGTAGTGCAGCAGGCTCATTCCGATGGCTGAGATTGAGTTATGCTTTTCTCTCAGATGGAGAACAGGAACATCGCAGAGCGATTGGAATTTTTCAGGATGTCCATGATGAGAT
>NZ_JAEKNT010000093.1 GCF_016406725.1 Sphaerochaeta sp. S2
GAACAAGGATATTGCCGGTTACCGTACCGGTTCGCTGCAGGAACTGGCAACCTTCATTAAGGAGCTTCCCCCATGCAACCATTGAAACCATCTCCATTGAGCCGTCCCCTGATCGCCTCATTGCTTGCAAGTCTCTGTGCAATGCTTTGGGGGAGTGCCTATCCTTCCATAAAGTTGGGATACGAGTTGTTTCTCGTTGGTCCCGATGATACGGCTGCAAAAATGGCATTTGCAGGGCTGCGTTTTACCTTTGCCGGACTCCTGGTACTATTCTTCAGATATTTCCAGCAAGGTGAGAAACAACGATTCAAGTCCTTGGATGGCAAGGCTTGGCTGCAGATACTTATGCTTGGCTTGTTACAGACCACCATCCACTATGCCTTTTTCTACATTGGGGTATCATACACCACAGGAGCTAAGAGTTCGATCCTGAACTCATCCTCTGTCTTCTTCAGTGCATTGCTTGCACACTGGGTATATACAAATGACCATATCAGCTTGAGGAAGGGACTGGGTATCCTATTGGGATTTATCTCGGTGGTCATGGTCAACTTTGAGCCCAATCTAGGAATTACATTTTCTTTGAAAGGGGAGGGATTTGTGGTAATTGCTGCTTTCCTTACCAGTGCAAGTGCGCTGTACAGTAAACGGGTAAGCAGGAAAATTGATCCGGTGCTGCTTACCAGCATGCAGCTCTTCCTTGGTGGTCTTATCTTACTCGCGCTAGCGTTGTCACAGGGAGCAAGCTTTCCCACCAGCAGTCTTGGTGGATATGTTCTGCTACTCTATATGGCATCCCTAAGTGCTGTTGCCTTCTCTATCTGGACGACCCTACTCAAGCACAACAAGGTCAGTTCCATCACTGTCTTCAACTTTCTTATACCCGTGGTAGGCACATTCCTCTCTGCACTGCTTTTAGGGGAGTCCATTTTCCGTTTGCAGTATCTTTTGGCGCTCCCCTTGGTGGTAGCAGGTATTGTCCTGGTAACCTACTCCAGTTCAAAAACACCGGTATAGAGACGGTAGTACTGACCCTTAAGTGCCATAAGTTCAGCGTGGGTTCCCTTCTCGATGATCTCTCCCATTTGCAACACCATGATAAGATCGGCGTTGTGGATGGTTGAAAGACGATGGGCAATCACAAAGACAGTCCTGCCTTCCATCAAGGCATCCATCCCTTTCTGGACTACCTCCTCTGTATGCGTATCGATGCTGCTTGTTGCCTCATCAAGTACCAATACTGGGGGGTCTGCTACAATGGCACGTGCGATGGAGATAAGCTGTCGCTGTCCTTGTGAGAGGGTGGACCCATCTCCACTGAGCTGGGTTTGATACCCTTGTGGAAGGTGTGCGATGAAGGAGTCTGCATTGGCCAGTTTTGCTGCCTTGATCACCTCATCATCACTTGCTTCCAGGTTACCGTAGCGAATATTGTCCATGACCGTTCCACTGAACAGATGTACATCCTGCAGTACCACCCCCAAGGAACGACGTAGGTCAGCCTTGCATATCTTGTTGATGTTGATGCCATCATAACGAATTTTTCCATCCGCAAGATCGTAGA
>NZ_JAEKNT010000094.1 GCF_016406725.1 Sphaerochaeta sp. S2
ACCCTTGACCTCATCAACAAACTCGTACTCTTTTACATCCTCACCCTCTTCAGGATCTGGAAGTGGCTCGATATATCCGGCAACACGTGCGTACTGACCGGAGCCACCAGTCTGCTTCTTGTGGGTATAGTTGAAGTCGGCTCTCTGGGTGATAGCTTCACGGTAGGCAACCTCAGGCTGACCGATTTCCACCTCTGCCTTGTACTCACGCTTCATGCGCTCTACATAGACCTCAAGGTGCAACTCACCCATGCCCTGGATGATTGTCTGGTTGGACTCAGGATCCACATAACTGCGGAAGGTTGGGTCCTCCTTGGTAAAGCGGTTGAGTGCCTTGCCCATATTGTCCGCAGCCTTCTTGTCCACTGGCTTGATAGCCAGGGAGATAACCGGGTTTGGAACAAACATACTGGAGAGTGAGTAGTTCAGCTTAGGATCACAGAAGGTATCACCACTGGCACAATCAATGCCGAAGAGTGCTGCAATTTCACCACAGCCTGCTTCTGTCAAATCTTCCATGGTTGCTGCGTGCATACGGATCAATCGTCCAACACGGAACTTCTTGCGGCTACGGGTATTGTAGAGCTCATCGCCCTTCTTCACCTTACCCTGATAGACACGGATATAGGTCAGCTGACCATACTGTCCATCCTCAAGCTTGAATGCCAGGACAACAGGAGGAAGGTCCTCGTCTGCAACCAGCTTGACCTCTTCCTCGTTATTATCGAGGTCAAGAGCCTTATTGGTGACATCAGTAGGATTGGGAAGGTAGCTGATAACGCCATCAAGCAAGGGCTGGATACCCTTGTTCTTGTATGCACTACCCATGAATACCGGGCAGAGCTCCAAGTTGATGGTAGCTTTTCTTATTGCCTTGCGAAGAAGTTCTTCGGTTACATTTTCCTCGAGCATAGCTTCCATAAGCTCATCTGAGCACATGGAGACACTATCAAGCAGCTCTTCGCGGCGAGCATCAGCTTCTTCCATCAGGTGGGAAGGAATCTCAGCTTCACGAACAGTATCCCCACTAGGACCGTCATCGAAGTAGAGAGCCTTCATGCTGATTAAGTCAACAACACCCTCCATCTTGTCCTCAAGACCGATGGGGATCTGCATCAATACAGCATTCAGACCAAGCTTCTCTATCAATTGATTCTTGACGCGATACGGGTTTGCACCGGTACGGTCACACTTGTTGACAAATGCAATACGAGGAACGTGGTAACGCTTCATCTGCCGGTCTACGGTGATAGACTGGCTCTGTACGCCACCAACGGAACAAAGTACCAAAACAGCACCGTCCAGCACGCGCAATGAACGTTCAACCTCGATGGTGAAGTCAACGTGTCCCGGTGTGTCAATAACGTTGATTTCTGTCCCTTTCCAGGTAACATTCGTTGCAGCGGAGGCAATGGTGATACCTCTTTCACGTTCAAGCTCCATGCTATCCATGGTAGCTCCAACGCCATCCTTACCACGAACTTCATGTATTTCGTGGATCTTATTGCAGTAGTAGAGGATGCGTTCGGTTAGTGTTGTCTTACCCGAGTCGATGTGGGCACTGATTCCGATATTCCTCAAATTTTGCAAGTCAGCCATTCTTTATAACCTCTATAATATAGAATAAAAACGAGTCCACAGATTCCCCTGCAGATTTCCAACATCCTGATGTAAAACTCTTACTCCCTAGCACACATCAGGTTACCAACTGAAGGGAAGAGAACGAACGGTCGAGGGGCATGCATTGCCCAACGTACCTCGTGGATAATAGTATATCTCGGTTTTTTGTGCAATCCCTTTTCCCAATACAATCCTTTTCCGACTCGACACTTGTGTGTTACAATAGCTCAGAGGTATGCCATGGAAACGATTTTCACCAAGATTTTAAACGGGGAGATTCCCTCCATATTTTTACACAAGGACGAACTTTGTTTCTCCATTCTTGATATCAATCCAGTCAACAAGGGACATTTGCTGATCATCACATCACAACCATACCCTACCCTTGAAAGCTGCCCAGAAGAAGTCTTGAGCCATATGATGGTACTTGCAAAGAGGGCTGACAGCGTGCTCAGGGATAAACTGGGTTGTGATGCCACCAATCTGATCATCAATAACGGCAAGGAAAGCGGGCAGGAAGTACCACATCTGCATCTTCACATCATCCCCAGGTACAAAGAGGATGGAAAGACTTTGCGTCTCGTCAAAGAGCCCTACAGCGATGGCGAGATTGCCGATTATGGAAAGAAATTGGAGTTTTAACCATGCGTGCATGTCATCACTGTCATACTCCCATCGACCCATTGCTTAGTATTGGCTACCATACCGTATGTCCAACCTGTTCAAAAAGCTTGCATAGCTGTGTTAATTGCAGGTTCTACAGTCTAGGGGTCTACCACGACTGCCTTGAAGGAGTCGAGGAGTATATAGAGGATAAGGAGAATGCAAACTTCTGTGACTCCTTCATGCTCGGTGAGGATGCCAAAGAGGAATCTGAGAAAAAAGCACGTGCAAAGGCGAGAGCCGAAGCACTCTTCAACTTCTAAGGAACCAATAATACCTATGAACAGACGTATTGTACTAATAGCGATTGCATTACTGCTCACCATCCTCATGGGATGTGAGACCTATACTGCCCGCTCTGCAAAAGAGAGCATACAAGCCCCAACCCCCGTAGCAGAGGGAGAGCTCGTTACCAAATATTCTCTTGTGGAAGCTGAAGAAAAAGCGAAAGCAGAAGCAGAGGAAGCAGCACGCCTTGCTGAGCAGGAGAGACAAGCTGAAGCAGAAGAGAGGCAGCGCTATGAAGCCATGCAGGAGTCCATTGCCTCTCTCCAGACAGAAAAAAATACATTGGAGAAGAAACTGCAAGAGAGCGAGGATGCCCTCGCTGAGGAAAAGAACAATACCCAGTCATTGAAAGAATCATTGGAAGAACGCAATCTCTTGTTGGACAACAAGGATCTGACCCTCTCTCAAGAGGCCGAAGAATACCAGACCACCATTACTGCCCTGCAAGGTGAGATTGAGGCATTGCATAAAGAAATTGAGGAGAACGAACAAGACTACGAAATGCTTAGCTACCAAGCAAACGAACTAGAAAACCTTCTCGTAGAACAACAGAACATCAACAACGAGCTACAAACCATCATGCATGAGGCACAGCTGGAACATGTCTCTGAAATTAAATCCCTGAAGGCAGCTCAGGAACAGAGATTGCTGGAGCTGCAAAACACCATAGATTCCCTGGAGACAGACACAGCACTCCTTACAGCACAGCTAGAGGAGAAGACCCAGACACTGGAAGAGAGACTCCGCCTTGAACAGCAACGCATCGATGAGGCAAAGCGGATCGAGGAAGAACGACTGGAAAAACAGAGGAAGAAAGCAGAGGAGCAGAGAAAAGCGGAAGAAGCTGAGAGTGCTCGTCTTGCCGCCCTGGAAGCTGAATATCAACAGATTCCCCCTCTCGAGAGACTGACTCTGCCTAGGATGTACACCACAGATGAAACTACGATTCTTTCAGCCGATAACGATCCGTTGAATGTTTTAATGCTCCCCCTGGATGATATTCGCTGGAGCGACCCCAACATGAAAAATCTGGTTGCAACAAGTATCAGCGACATAAAAGCCCCCGTCATCATGGTTACGGGACATATGCAGAATGTCATTGATCTTGTAAGACAGTTACGAAGAAATGCCGTGTTGGTAGAAGGAGGGGCAATCATCACCTCCTTCAATGTCGTCTCAGCCACAAAACATGGCATACGTGTCCAATTCAGCAACACGAAGACGATCAGGCTTTCCATTGCCAATCTTCCTGAATACAAGGTCCTTGATGCATTCACCAGTGGAAACGATTGGAAAACCATGCAAAAACAGGTTACCGGCGAACGGACCAAGATACTGAAAGAAATCTTGGCAGAAGGGACAACCAACGAGCCAACCATCATAGGAGCCAGTCTCTTTGAGCCTTCCTACCAGGATTGGAGCACGTTCAGTCCGGTACCCTATCGACAGATAGACTACATCTGGCCGCTATCGAATTTCCTTGAAGAGTCATCCTTCTACGATGTATACAGAGCCACCCATTTCTCTGCAGATACCGACTCGGGAAATACGTTTGTCACAGAGAATCTGAAAGAACGCATAGATTATATATACAGCAGGAAAGTCCTTCCATTGCAGAGCTCGATGCTGACCATCGGAGGTGAGTCGATTCCTGATGCAAACAACATCGCTCGCTATGGAATCTCAGCTACCCTCCTGATCCCTTAGTTCTCCGGGTCGATAACCTCCGCATCTGCCTCAACCACCTGTTCCTTGAACTGTTGGTTGATCTTGCGGATGCGCAGAGACCAGAGGATCATGCCGATTCCGCTTACTATGAAGAGCAATCCGAACAGCTTGAGCAACAAGCTGCCGATCTGCTGTGGAAAGACAAACAGGAGAATAGCCATAATCAGGGAGAAAACACCTTCCGTGTAGAGAGGGGAGAGAGAGCGTTCCTCTTTCCTCATCAGCAATGCATCCAAAAAGGAAATCAGGGCAGAGAACAAGAGCTGTGCCCCAATGATGTACAGCAGTACTGTCCAGCTGATGGTTGCTGCAGAGAGAGGGACGATAATGGCAACCAACCCGATTACAATGCTCAAGAGAGCCTTAACCAAGGTAGCAATACGTGAGCGACTCCCAAGATTGAATCCCTTCAAGTAAATCAGGCTGGAAATTCCCGATCCTGCAAGGAACACCCCTAAAAGGGAGATGAAAATCTTCACGAAGGATTCCTGTTGGAACATCAAGAAAATCCCTACAATAATCAAGAACGCACCAATCACGGTGGAAAGAATGAGGTGACGTTTAAGAAAGGTTTCCTGCATATTTGGCTCCTTGCCTTCCGGTCCTGTACAATTGGACCGTTTTTCTTTATCGTACTGGCTAGAACACCCTAAGTAAAGGATGACAACACATGTACCGGTATCTTTTCTTTGACGCAGATGGAACACTTTTTGATTTCGAACAAGCAGAACACAATGCATTCTGGAAGATGGCAGAAAGCCTTAACCTGCCACTGGAAAGGAAGCATGAGCAAGACTACATCCGCTGCAATGCTGAGGTATGGAAACAGTTTGAGAAAGGCGAAGTGACAATCGAGGAACTGAAAGTGAAACGCTTTGCAAATTTTGCATGGGAGATTGGCATCCCTCTCAATCCTGAAGAAGCAAGTCAGAGCTATCAGCAGCAGCTGTCTAGGCAGGGTATCTTGTTTGATGAGACAATCACCGTACTCGAGACCTTGAAGAAGCGTGGCTATACGCTCTTCCTCGCAACCAACGGAATTGCTGAAGTACAAAGAGGCAGGATTGCCATATCAGATACTGAGCAGTATTTCGATCACATCTTCATCAGCGAAGAGATAGGATACCAAAAGCCAGATCCACGATTTTTTGCCCATATGTTTGAGGCAACCGGTCTTAGTGAACAGAAACAGCACACCCTCATGATCGGAGACAGCCTATCCAGTGATATTGCCGGAGGTATAGCCGGTGGCATGGAAACACTGTGGCTGAACAAAACGGGAAAACCTGTGAATCCCCAGGTACAACCAACACATATACACAACAACCTATACTCTGTGCTCGAGTTCCTTAACGGCCCTCTCTGATTGACTTGAGTTCGACCTCTATGATCAGCAGGGTATTTGGTTCAATGGTCTCTGTCCCCTCCTTCCCATAGGCAAGGTCGGGATGTATCCAGAAACGGTACTTTGCACCTTCCTTCATCAACTTAACACCTTCAATAAACCCTGGTACCATGATGGCTTCAAGCAGGAAGGTGGAACTCTGTTCCCGTTCATAGGAACTGTCGATGATTTTCCCGTTCAACAGCATAATCTGGTAATCGACTTCTACCATGCTGTCCTCTGTTGGGCGGTCACCTTCCCCTTCAACAATCACTTCATACTGCAGCCCTGAATCGGTTATCTTTACAGACTCCCTTTCCTTGTTGGTCTCCAGAAAATTCTCTGCAACTTCCATATTGGCTGAGGATATGGCATCCATCTCCTCTTGAGCAATCTGCAAGAGCTTGGTTTGCACCTCATAAAGGGTTTGGGACATCTCTTCTTGCGTATAGAATCCCTGGCCCCTATCAGCATCGAGGATTCCCTTTGCAAAATAGGAGGCTTCCAAGTCACTGAAACCCTTCTGTTGTACCATTGAGGAGTAGAGAAGATAGCCGTAGGTATAACTGAAACGATCTTCCAGCGTGGAAGGTTCTTCCAGATCCCCGATAACATCCGTCTCTTCAACAACTGGTTCAGCTTGTACCACAACCGTGGAAGGAGATTCCTCCACAGGATTCTGGGAAGATTCAACTGGAGTTTTCGAGCATCCAACCATCAAGAAGAGCAAGAACAAGGGGACGAGGCGCACAGACAAGGTATTCTTCACGGCATATCCTTCCGTAACAGCATTATTTCAGGTCTTCAACCGATGTGTTCTGAATCAACACATAGCAAGTATGCCATACACCCCATTATGACATACGTGAAAAGAAGACCTGTATAAAGGAAACTGTAACCCAGCTAACCGCATACGTCCAGTGTAAAGTGTCAAAAAGTGCCCTATTGGGGAAAAACACTTCCCAATTGTGAATCGATTGCTACGATAACCGGGAACTTCTCCACCTCAAGACGCAGGAGAGCCTCTGGTCCCAGATCGGAAAAGGCAACCGTTGTGACAGCTCTGACCGTGGAAGCATAGAGTGCTCCACATCCTCCAAAGGCTTGCAGATACACTGCCTTATTTCTCTTGATTGCCGAGGCCACTTCCTTGGAACGAGGGCCCTTGCCGATCATGACCTTGAGACCCCGGTCAAGCAACAGTGGGCTGAAAGGGTCCATTCTTGCACTGGTGGTCGGCCCACAGGAGCCGATCAGCTTCCCCTCCGGGGCTGGACTTGGCCCCATATAGTATATTGTTTCCCCTTCCAAGGAGATAGGAAGACTCTTCTCCTGCTGCAGAAGCTCATACAGTCGTTTATGGACCTGGTCACGACCTACATAGAGAGAACCAGTTAAAAAAACTTGGTCATAGGCCTTCAGACTCGCAATATCCTCACTGCTTAGGGGCAATAGCAATTCACGCATCATTACCCTCCCAAACAATCGTTGCCTTTCTGTCTGCCCAACAGTTAATGGAAACAGCCAACGGAAGACCGGCAATATGCGTACCCTCATAGGCAATAGCTACATGAAGGGCTGTGATCATACCACCAAGACCTCCACTTCCAATACCCAGTCCCTGGAGACGAGCGAGTATTTTCTCTTCCAATTCAGCATACTGCCTCTCGCTGTGGGATTCCCTTACATCGCGGAGCAATGCCCGCTTGCTCAAATAAGCAGCCCGGTCCATGGAACCACCAAGGCCAACACCGACAAAGATAGGAGGACATGGCTTTCCTCCTGCTGCAGTAACAATCTCAGCAACTGCGCTGATGATTGCCTCTTCTCCTCCAGTGGGATTGAGCATCCTTACCGAGCTGCAGTTCTCACTACCGAATCCCTTGAGCAATATCTCTATCCTCAAGCCGCTTCCCTCCACCAGGTTCCACCAAATTACCGGAGGGAGGTTATCTTGCGTGTTGATTCGTTCAAACACGGGCTCGACCACCACCGATCGCCGAAAATGGGCTTGTTTGACAGCAGTGGCACATCCTTCAAGAATCTCTTCTTCTATCACAGAGAGAGGAATCGGACATGACCTGCCTACATCCACGAACACAAGAAACATCCCTGTATCCTGACACATGGGAAGTGACTGTTCCTTAGCCAGTGCAAGATTATCCAGTATTGCGTCCAGGACTGCCAGACTTGATCGGCTACCTACTGATGATTCAGCTGCTGCTGATTCAACGGCATGGGCTTCTCGGATTTTCTCCAGAACCCCCTCATCAAGCTCAACTACTGCCTTTTGCAGTTCCTCACTGATTCTCTGCGCGAGTTTCATCTACTTCGTCCTTCCAATTAGGGTCATATAACCATGGCCTGGTGGCGAAGTAACTACCTACAGCCTTCAAGACCAACAAGGCAATGGCAAGACCAACAACCATTCCCATGAAATCTGCAGCCAAATCAAGCCACTCGCGACTTCTCTCAAACATCGGCTGCAACAACTCCACAATGATACCAAGCAGTGTACCAATTACCAAGGAGACAAGAACAGCACTACCAGACCATGAACTGAGATGGAGCGTTGAGTGGGGAACTGCAACCCGCTTGTGGGGTTTTCCCGATCCAGGTATCCTCAGGAATGCAAAGAAGAGGGAGAATCCAAGGGCAGCATACGCTGCCATATGGTCTCCTTTGTCGGCGAAAGGAATCCAGGAGATTTCAGGATAGGACTCCTTTGGCATAAAGGAGAAAACAAGAATCAACGTAACCACTATGATGGAAAGGATGGTTCCTGTTACACGAACAATCATCTGCAAGGGAATTCTCTCTCTCATACCAAGTCTCCTTGTACCCAGCCTCTCTCTTCCATCGTGCTTTTCAACTGCTGGAGAAATTGATGCTTGTCGGGGAATGCACGTGGAGCGACAAGTCGATATTCGGGAGTTTCACATACCATACGTTCAATCACAACAGTAGGATTCAGACGTCTCAAGAACCATATGCTCTGCTCGACATGCCTCCTCAAGGAAGCAGTGCCTACCTCACCCATTTCATACCAATCCTGTAAGCGGGTGCCCTGACAAATATGCAGATTATGAATCTTTACCGCTTCACTGCCAGCCCTGTTCACAATTGCTGCAGTTTGGGCAAAATCCTTGCGGCCTTCACCTGGTAAACCGAGTATCACATGAGTACAAACACCAATATCGGCCGAATGTAACGAATTTGCTGCAGAAATGTAGGAAAAAACATCATGGCCTCTACCAATATTTACAAGGGTCTCATCACTGCCGCTTTGCAGCCCGAGTTCAACCCACACCTTCTGCACCGAATGCTGATACCTTTTCAGCAAAGCAATAATCTCATCGGTAATACAATCCGGGCGGGTTGAGACAATCAACTCTACAAAAGGGCCTTCTTCCAATACCAGGTCATAGAGTCTTTCAAGATGCTCCAAGGTATCGTAGGTATTGGTATAGGCTTGGAAATAGAGCGAGTACAGATCAGCACGGTATCTTCGCTTCAAGAAGCGTTTTCCCTGCTCTATCTGCATTCTAATCTTGCTGATTCTCTCTTCAATACTCATATGGGAAATTTCAACCAACCTGTCCTGAGGCTTCTGGTAGGCTGCAATGGTGCCTGTCCCATCACAGAAAGCACACCCTCCACTCCCATCCATGGTACGGTTTGGACAGGAAAAGTGACCATCCACCCCTATTCGGTACACACGTGCATGGTACACTTCATGGAGATGGGTGGCATATGACCTGTAGACCTCACTCATCAATAGACCCCCAATGAGAAAGAAACCTCTCCACGTAGGCTTGCTCCCAATGAGGCAACAACCTCCCCAATGGGGGTATCGAGGCCAAGCATAAGGGCCAGTCCCATGTCCCAGAGACTGGAACTGAAATAGGCATCTTCTCCAGGAGGTAACCCACTATAGGGATCATATGCATCATACACAGCCCCATGCAGTGAAAGTTTGCCGAAGGCTGGATAACCAAGCAGTTCGGCAAGCCTGTGTTGCCAATCCACTCCCAGGTAGGCAATATCTCGACGAAGGAAGAGCGGACCATAACTGACCATCTGGTCGATGCCTCCCAGATTTGCATAGCTCTGAATAAAGGGAAATGGCTCCCTCATCAGGGAAAGTTGGGTTGCATAGCTCATGCTGTCACGGTAGGTAATGACAAACGATTGTCTCCATCCAATCCGTAGTGAGTGGATCAACCCCTGCTGATACCCAAGCCTGCCCAACGCTTCAAGGCGGAAACCCGAAGTAGCGAAGCGGGAAGTTAGATTCCCATAGGAAACGGTAAGCTCTCCCACTGGATAGGCATAGAATTGCTTGTCATACGTAGCATCATTTACCGAAACAAGCAGGTAACTTCCCTGAAGAGATGCTCTGCCATATTTACCGAAGCGAAACCGAAAGCCAGCATCACTATCAAACATACGATCCAAGGGAGCACTTCGCTTTGCATTGATCATTGCTGAGAGGGGCGTCATTGCCCCTGCTCCATAACTGGCTTGCACTACTGCATCAATACTCCCTTTGCTTCCACTGAGTAGTGGATAGGAGAAATTGAGGGTCATCCCGGATCGCTGGCCAAGTGTGGCATTGACAGAAAAGGTGAAGTCCTGCTTTTTTCCCAAGCCCCCGAGGGATGCATTAAGATATGCGTCTGCACGGTACCATACAAAACCTGAGGGCAATGCAGTAGAGAAGCCGGTATCAGCATGGAAGCCCATGCTGATGCTTCTATCCCTTCGCCCAAAACTCCGTGCATAGATCATCAGCTTCCCATCGCTGGACATCTCATAACTGAGCGTGGTCAGATCATAGGCGTTCTTGATCTCCCGAAGCTTGAGATTCAACTCCGTTGCAGTTTGTGCATTGAGTCTCCTGCCTAAAAAATCTGAAAACAAGAAAGATTCAGGAATACTCTCCCCTGGTTTCAAGGAGATGTCCTCTACTTCAATCTGTAGGATTTTGGGGATTGAGAGAAGAGAATAGGTACCACTTCGGTTTTCTTCCTCTGGAGTGATGGGGCGAACCTGCGAGAGTGTATCGACAAGCGCATCGAATGCTGCCTCTTCTTTTCGTACAGCTGCCCACCCTGCCTCGATAATCTCTTCATGTGCTGAGAAATCCAAGGCAAACGTACTTTTCAGCTCTGGGAGCACAAGTACATCAGCAAAAGGATGTTGAGCGGTCGCTTTCTCCTGGGTAAGCAACACAACAGTCTGCATTGCCATTGCGGAAAGGCTCTCAAGGTCGGCAGCCTCCTGCATTCCCAAGGCATTCACATCACTAGCAATGACATACTCCGCTCCAAGGCTTCGCGCAAGGTCGATGGGAAGATTGTCCACCACTCCGCCATCAATGGCAAGGATGCCATCTCCCAGCGGGAATGGGGTAAAGACAATGGGAATGGAAATACTACTTCTGATTGCTGTAACCAAGGACCCCTCGCTATGGACAATACGCTCTCCTGTGGCGGCATTTGCAGAGACACAGTAGAACGGGATGGGCAATTCTGTAAAATCCATGGTATTGGGATATCTCGCAAACAAATACCCTAACAGCTCCAGGATTCGTTGGTCACCGATCAGGGCCGGGGCATTCCCCAAGCCCTGTTCACCAAATCCCAATGAGAATACTTGATTATTTTTATAGGAGAAAACCTCATCCTCATGTTCAGCGTCTTCAAGTGGGGGCGTGGAAAACAGTCCAACCATATCATAGGTTTCCAGCAGATTACGGATTTCCAAGGGAGAATACCCAGCGCTGTAAAGTCCGCCTACCAACGCACCCATACTGGTACCAACCACCATGTCGATGGGAATCCCTCTCGCTTCAACTGCCTCAAGAACTGCAATGTGAGCCAATCCCCGAGCTCCACCTCCCGAGAGGACAAGGGCAACCTTTTCTGTGGTTGCCGACAACGGAAGACATAAAAACACGAGGAGTGTCAACACCACAATACGTCTCATAATTTACCCCAGCCTGGATCCCAAGAAATCCTGATTACCATTAAGGAAGGACTGCCAATCCATCTCCTTCCGTTTTTCCAGTTGCAAACGAGTTACCCAAAGCAATCCTTCAGAGGTGGCAATGGCAATTCCCTTTTTCTTCTGTTTTGCAATCACGGTTCCTACAGGAACCTCTGCATCATAAGGATCCTCACCTATCTCATCTATTGTACCATGTACACCTGTTATAAGCAGCGTCTGTCCCTGATAGGTTGTTCGTGCTTTGGGCCAAGGCGTCATTGCCCTGATCTGTGCATGCAATGCCTTCGCTGGATTTGAGAAATCCAACTCAGCCATTTCTGGGGTTATCAGTTTCGTATAGGTTGCTTCCCCACTCTGGCGGGAAAATACCGCGGTACCCCGCTGCAATCTGGAAAGAGCCCTTACAGCAAGATCAGCAGCCCTCTCTGCCACAAACGCAGAGAGACTTTCCGTAGTTTCGTCTCCATTGAGAGGGAATTGCTCAGCCAGCAGGAGGTCTCCGCTATCCATCTCTGATGCTATTCGCTGTATGCTGATACCACTCTCACTGGCTTGAGAGAGAATTGCTCCTTGTATGGGACTTGGTCCACGTAACAAAGGAAGCAATGAGGGGTGTATATTCAGTTGCTCATTGGGGAAAAGTCCCAGGAATTTTGGGCCGAACAGTCTTCCATAAGCAAAACAGACAAGTGTATCACACTCATAGATGCTGACAGCCTCCCGGGCCTCACGCCCAAGATGATCAAACTGCAACACAGGAAGGCCCAACGCTTCACCAGCGACCTTAACTGGAGGTGCAACAAGGGCCTTGCCCCTTGCACCCCGCTTGTCGGTGTTGGTCAGTACCGCAGCGATATCATAGTGCTGTGACAAGGCCCGTAATGAGGGAACTGCAATTTCGGCAGTACCGGCAAAGAGAATCCTCAACGCTTTTTTCTCCTCTGGGATTTGTTACGTTTCTCGTAGGCTTGTACCATCTTCTCGCGTTCCTCGTCACTCAAGCGATCAATGAACAAGACCCCGTTGAGATGGTCATTCTCGTGCTGGAGTGCACGAGCGAGCAATCCTTCAGCCTTGACCTGAAATGCTTTCCCCTCAACATCCTGTGCCTGTACGGTCACTCGGGCAGGGCGTTGAACATCATGCCAAACCCCTGGGATGGAGAGACATCCTTCCTCATCTGTATCAGTCTCAATGGAAGTTTCGATGATCTGCGGATTGATATACGCACGCTTCTCTGCTCCACGGATATGGATGACAAACAGACGTTGGTTCACCCCAACCTGTGGAGCTGCAAGCCCTACACCATCGGCTTCATCCATGGTGTCGAACATTGCATCGACCAATATCTTCAACGCGTTATCAAATTTGGTTACTTTCTGGCACTTCTCTTGTAGTACCTCTTCTCCAAGTGTATATATATCTAACATAATACCAAACTATACCAACACCTGTTGCAATGGTCAACGTTATCACGAATATGAGCTACAACAAAGCACTCCCATAGTTATTAGATACAGGCTATAAGCAGAGAAGTTTTACAGTAATTGTAAAGGGTCAAGATCCACCTCAAGGTAGACTCCCCTGGGGGGGGTGTAATCAGAGAGGGCCTTTGCAACCAAGTGATGGACCAGAGAAGCTTGGGAGCCTGAAACCAGCAAGTGGTAGCGCCAGTTTGAAGCTATCTTCTCCAAAGGACATTCACTGGAACACAACACCTCTGCGCCTCCCTTGACGGTGAGTTGCTCTATATGAGCAGAGAATTTCTGGACCTCTTGCTCCACTTTTTGCTGATTTCGACCCCTGAATACCAGGTTGATCAATCGACTATAGGGGGGGAATCCCGTCTGCTTGCGAATCGCAAGTTCCTGAGCGTAAAAACCCTGCAGATCAGATTGCAGTGCATATTGAATTGCAGGATTCTCCGGGTGATAGGTCTGGATAATTACCCTTCCCTGGTCATTGTATCGTCCAGCCCTTCCTGAGACCTGAACCAAGAGGCTGAACGTCCTCTCCTGGGCACGAAAATCAGGAATATTCAATCCACTATCTGCAAGCACAATCCCCACCAATTCCACAAGCGGGAAATTGAGCCCTTTTGCCACCATCTGTGTCCCGAGAAGAATATCAATCTCCCCATCCCTGAATGCCTTGATTACTTTCCCGATCTCACCTTTTTTCTTGGCGCTATCGGTATCCAATCGTGCAATACGGGCAGAGGGAAAGAGACGACGGATTTCCTCTTCCACCATCTCTGTACCGAAGCCGCTATAATTGACATCGAGGGAGTTGCACTCAGGGCAGAAGCGCATCGGTTTTGTGCGATATCCACAGTAGTGACAGACCATCTGGTCCGTGCCCTTATGGTAGGTAAGTGCTACTGCACAGTGTGGACAACGCAGTTCGTACCCACAACTATTACAGTGGAAGAAATAGGAGAAACCTCGTCTATTCAAGAACAAAATAGTCTGCTTCTTCTTGTTCAGGGTCTCCTTGATTCTTTCTTGCAACGTCTTGCTGATCAGGTTCTTCTCATAGGAGAGGTTTACCACCTCTATGATGGGCATGATGCCACCGCTGACCCGGTTCCGTAATTGGAGCGAACCTACATGCTTGTTCTCCTCCATCAGGGCCCAAGCTTCCAATGAAGGCGTTGCACTCCCCATGACCAGTGTAGCCCCTTCACTCTGGCATCTTCTCTGGGCTACTTGACGGGCATGGTAACGGGGGGTATTGCCACTCTTGTAGCTGCTCTCATGTTCCTCGTCCAGAATGATCAAACCAAGATTGGAAAATGGGGCAAAGACTGCACTTCGAGCCCCTATTGCGAGGTCCACCTCTCCTGATATGATCCTCTTCCACTCCTTGAGCCGTTGGCTTGGTGTCAGAGCAGAGTGCAGAATTGCCACCCGTTGGGAAAATCGTTTGGTGACTTGTCGAGCCAACTGATGGGTGAGGGTAATTTCCGGCACCAGATAGATGACCTTTTTCCCCTCTCTGATAATCTCTTCTGCAGAGCGAAGAAATACCTCACTCTTGCCACTACCGGTTACACCGTAGAGATAGTACATCGGCTTTTCACGCTTCAGGATAGTATCGATGGCATATTGCTGTTCATCACTGAGTTTCTCAACTCGCCCGAAGAGAAGATCTTCTTCACTCTCCAGGGCAGGGATGCTGCTATCTCTCCTGCCTCCCGGGATCATCATACTCAATGCTTCCCCTCTACTGCAGAGGTAGAAACGACTCATCCACTCAGCCAGGGCAATGGTTTGTTTGTTATAGAGCGGGGTATCATCGATGACCCGCTTGATTTCCTTGATCGTATAGGACGCTTCCACCTCAGGGACGGTCTCGATGATGTATCCTGTCATTTCCCGCCTTGCAAAGGGGACAACAACCCGATGACCCACACAAGCCTTCTCTTCCATGCCCAGAGGAATCTGGTAGGTGAAAGACTGGTCCATGGGAAGATCGAGCAACACCTCAACAAATCCGGGCATCATGACCTCCTGGGGAGCTGGATATTCAAATATGCTGCTACTTTTTTCAAGTCTTCCCATACCGGTCTACGATATTCAGGATTGCGCAACACTCCTGCAGGGTGATAGGTCACCAGTACAGGAACCCCTTCATACCGATGGAACCTGCCCCGCAACTTCCCCACACCGTCTGTAACATCCAGTAGGGAACGAGCTGCAACTGATCCCACGAGCAAGATAATCTCCGGCTTAATGAGTTGGATCTGTCGCTTGAGATACCCAATGCAGGCTTGCACCTCATCACTTTGGGGATTCCTATTCTCCGGAGGGCGGCATTTCACAATGTTGGCAATATAGACATTGGTATTACGGTCCATGGAGATCGAGGAGAGCCAGCTGTCCAGGTATTTCCCTGCTCTGCCCACAAACGCACGTCCAGAAGCATCTTCCTCTGCCCCAGGACCTTCTCCGATAACCATCAGACGAGCAGGAACAACACCCTCCCCAAAAACCGTATGGTGGCGTCCCTCACTGAGCCTGCACTTGGAACACCGGCTAACCAATGACTCGAGCTGTTTGAGATTGGTCCCTTGTATGGAATCCTTGTCCAAGGGAAGTGGGAGCACTGTATCAACTACTGAAGAGAAGTCCACACGTTCGCTGTAGCTTACATCCTTGTTTCCTATCACCGCCTCCGCTTCATCACAGAGATAGATAAAGTCCATCAGAGCAGAAGAGAGCTGTTCTCGTTTCTCTTCACGTTCATTCATGATGCTTCTCCTCAAACCAAGCGTACTCTGCCTCATCGTAGCTGATCCTGTACATATAC
>NZ_JAEKNT010000095.1 GCF_016406725.1 Sphaerochaeta sp. S2
GGCATACCATCCTCAGTAATATCATTGCAACCCAGATTGAACTCCATAAACCCTATGAGGGCGTTGTCCCTGAACTAGCCAGCCGGCTCCACACTGAATGGATTGGCCAGGTTGTGCAATCGGCCCTTGATAAGGCCCATCTCACCATCAATGACATTGATGCAGTAGCTGTTACCAGCCGTCCTGGACTCTTGGGGTCCCTGCTTGTCGGGGTAAGCTTTGCCAAGGGCTTTGCTGCTTCCCTGAACCTTCCCTTTATCACCATTGATCATATCAGGGCGCACCTGTATGCATCCCAGATCGAACATCCCCTGGACTACCCATATCTTGGGGTACTGGTCTCAGGGGGACATACGGTGATCTGTCGCGTTGATGACTACGATACCATTGAGGTCCTGGGGACAACAATAGACGATGCAATCGGGGAAGCCTTCGACAAGGTCGCCAAGCATTACGGGTTTGGGTATCCTGGAGGGATTGCCATTGACCGTTTGGCAAAGACTGGCAATCCTGTTGCTTTTCTGTTTCCCGGCCCAAAGCTCAATGTCATGGACCATCCATATGATATCTCCTACAGTGGTCTGAAGACAGCCGTGATCAACCAACTCGACAGCTTCTGGGATGGAGAGAGCGAGAAGAGCCCTGAGAATATTGCAGCATCCTTCCAGCGAGCTGCTGTGAATATGCTTATGAAACGGGTACGTCAGGCATTGAAGGAAACAGGGCTTAGTCGATTGAGTGCCGGGGGTGGGGTTGCTGCGAACAGTTATCTGAGAAGTGAATTGCTCTCCCTGCAGGAGGGTGGCTATGAGGTCTCCTTCCCCTCTCTGAAGCTCTGCACCGACAATGGTGCCATGATAGCGGCCCTTGCCTACCGGTATCTCCAAGATGGGATAAGAAGTGATTTTTCCGAGGCACCAAGTGCCCGGGTTACAGCATTTAAGAAACAATACGCCAAGTGAGAGGTTCTATGGACACTAACTATGATCTGGACAGTGTAATCAGAAAAGTTCCCGATTTTCCGAAGCAGGGAGTTCTGTACTATGACATTACTGGGATTCTTGCAGTGCCGGAGGCTTTCCGTTACTGTATCGATCGCCTGGAGGAACTCTGTAAGGGACGGAAGATTGACTCCATTGCAGCCGTTGAAGCTCGCGGATTCGTCTTCGCAGCCCCCTTGGCCGAACGGCTCTCCCTTCCCCTGATTCTTGTCAGGAAACCCGGGAAGTTGCCGAACAAGACCATCAAGAAACGGTTTGATCTCGAATATGGTTCTGATATGGTATGTGTCCAGGAAGTGGATATCGAAAAAGGATCCCATGTACTGTTCGTTGATGACCTTATTGCAACCGGGGGTACCCTGCAGGCTGCTGCTACCATATTCAAGGAACATGGGGCTCATGTCGAAGGGTTCCTGGGAGTGATTGGGTTGCCGTTCCTGAACTATGAAAAAGTCCTGGAAGGGCATCCTGTGGACGTTTTGCAGGAGTATCACGGAGAGTAGGAAGAAATTCCTGCATGTACTTGACAAAGTATACACATTTCCGTATCCTACGACAGGATTTTGACATTGGGATGTAGTGTAATGGTAACACTGCAGATTCTGGTTCTGCCTTTGGGGGTTCGAATCCCTCCATCCCAGGCACCGGTTCCTTCGTCTAATGGTTAGGACAGGAGATTCTCAGTCTCTAAATAGGGGTTCGATTCCCCTAGGAACTATAGTTTATATGGAAGGGGCAGCCTTGCAGGTTGCTCTTTTTTTTCGGATACTATTCAAGAGGAACCACAATCATGATTACAGCTGCAAACATCGGTCTCGCCTACGGGACTCAAGTACTCTTCAAGGAAGTCAATATAAAGTTCACCCCAGGAAACTGTTATGGGGTAATCGGAGCAAATGGGGCAGGCAAGTCCACGTTCCTGAAAATTCTCAGTGGTGAGATCGAGGCTGATAGCGGGGAGGTCATCATCTCCTCCGGCCAGCGTATGGCCGTTCTCAGGCAGGACCACTTTGCCTTCAATGAGTATTCTGTGCTTGAAACCGTCATCATGGGGTATGAGCAGTTGTACTCGATCATGAAAGAACGCGATGCCATCTACTCGAAGGAAGATTTCACCGAGGAAGATGGACTGAGGGCTGCTGAGCTCGAAGGTGACTTTGCTGACCTTGGTGGATGGGAAGCCGAAGCCCAGGCAGCACAGATGCTTGACGGGCTTGGCATCAACACAGAGATGCAGCAGAAGATGATGAATGAGGTTGAGGACAACATCAAGGTTCGTGTCCTGCTTGCACAGGCACTGTTCGGCAACCCGGACATTCTCTTGCTTGACGAGCCCACCAACCACCTTGACCTTGAATCCATCCACTGGCTTGAAGAGTTTCTCTCCAACTTTGACAACACCGTCATTGTCGTAAGCCACGACCGTCACTTCCTGAACACTGTATGTACCCATATTGCAGACATTGACTTCGGCAAGATCCAGCTGTATGTCGGTAACTACGATTTCTGGTATCTCTCAAGCCAGCTTGCTGCCAAGCAGATGAAGGACCAGAAAAAGCGCAGGGAAGAGAAGATTTCAGAGTTGAAGGAGTTCATCCAACGGTTCAGCAGCAACGTGGCAAAGGCAAAACAGGCAACGAGCCGTAAGAAACTGATCGATAAGCTCACCATTGACGATATCAAGCCGTCCAGCAGAAGATTTCCCTATGTGGCATTCAAGCCAGAACGAGAGGTGGGTAAGAAGATCCTCGAGGTCAAGGGCCTGAGCAAGACCATTGAAGGCGAGAAGATTCTGGACAACTTCTCCATGGTGCTCAACGCAGAGGACAAGGTAGCCTTCGTTGGACCGAACCACTATGCAAAGACGATCCTCTTCGAGATTCTCAGTGGAAACATGGAACCGGATGAAGGGAGTTTTGAGTGGGGGGTGACCACCAGCCTCTCATACTTCCCCAAGAACAACGCACACCTCTTCAATGAGCACGTCTCCATTACCGATTGGCTCAGGACCTACAGCAGTGATAAGGATGATACCTACATTCGCTCCTTCCTTGGCAGGATGCTCTTCAGCGGGGATGAGGCACTGAAGGACTGTACGGTTCTCAGTGGAGGGGAGAAGGTCAGAGTCGTTCTTGCACGCATGATGCTGGAGCAGGCCAATTGCATGATCCTGGACGAACCGACGAGCCATCTTGACCTGGAAGCCATTACTGCCCTCAATGATGGATTGATTGAATTCAGTGGTGTCCTGCTCTTCAACAGCCATGACCACCAGTTTGTTGAATCGATTGCAAACCGCATCGTGGAATTCACCCCGTCCGGTGTCATTGACAGGCTGATCGGATTCGAGGACTATTTCAATGACGAATCCATCAAAGCCTTGCGTGATGAGATGTACAGTGGCTCCCATCATGCCATGGCCCTATAAGGAGGTCTCATGCTGCTTGCTGTAGATATTGGAAATACGAATATCGTGATCGCTGTCCATGATGGACAGAAATGGATACACTCCTACAGGATTTACAGCGACCAACGAAAGACCAGCGATGAGTATTTTGTTGTCTTGGAGAGCCTGCTGAGTCATTCCCAGCTCTTCAAGCATGATATCAACCGGGCTGTGATCAGCTCGGTTGTACCCAACCTGACCCGGTCAATGCAGAAAAACATCATCAGATTGTTCGATGTGCAACCCCTGATGGTAGACCATAGGGTGAATAGTGGTCTGAGAAAAGAGACCATCCCGGCTGAATTGGGAAGTGACTTGTTGGCAAACCTTGCCCAGGCACATTTTGCATGCCCTGATCATGCGGTGGTTGTGGTGGACTTTGGTACCGCACTCACCCTTGCTACGGTTGACTGCGATGGTTCCGTCCTTGGCGTCTCCATCGCCCCCGGTCTGGTTACTTCGGTGAACGCCCTCTTCGGGAATACCGCACAACTTCCCCAGGTAGAACTGAAGATACCTCCCTCTGTCTTGGGCCAGAACAGCCAGGACTCGATCAGGAGCGGTATCATGTATGGCTACGCGGGAATGGTGACAACCATGATCGAGCGAGTGGAGCAGGAGATAGGCAAGGAGGTCTATGTCATAGCAACAGGTGGCCTGAGCAGGACCATCGCCCCGCTCATTGACCGGATCAACCAGATTGCCTCCATGCATACCCTCGATGGTCTGAAACTCATCCAGGAACTCAACTAGAAGGTAAACATCCCGTTTTCCATGATCACCACTTGCCGTCCATCACGAGTATGGGCGGTTATTTTCATGTCCGGGGAACCGACCATGAAGTCTATGTGCATCAGGCTGGTATTGCAATGTGCTTGTTGCAGTTGTTCCTTGGTATCCAGGGATGCCCCATCCTTGAGCGCAGAGGGATAACCTTCTCCGAGAGCAAGGTGGCAGGAAGCATTCTCATCAAGCAGGATTGAGTTGAAGACAAGATTGCTTTTTGCGATCGGGCTTGTCTCATCCACCAAGGCAACCTCCCCGAGTCTACGGGTGCCCTCATCTATGGCAAAGAACCTGTCCAATGCATCCTGGCCTTTCTTGGCCTGGTACTCAACCACCTCTCCACCCTTGAATACAAAACGGACTTCCTCGGTGGTGGTGTTCAGCACCTCGACAGGTTTGGTCGTGGTGATGTATCCCTCAGCCCTGAGGTTGTCAGGAGTGGTGAATATTTCCTCAGTGGGGAGGTTGGCAAAGAACTCCCTTCCATCGGGGAGTGTCTCACTTCCTCCGGTGAAACGTGCTCTTTCTGTGAAGCCGATCCTCAGGTCACTCTTGCTGCTCTGGTAGTGCAGTGTGTCGATCCCAAGCCCGTTTAGATATTCCTGGCGTTTTCTCAGCAGGGAGGCTTTCTCATTCCAGGCCTTGATAGGGTCATCTGCGTCAAGGAGCAGGATAGGGGTCAGGACCTTCATGAGGTCATCAGTGGTTGCCTCCTCTCCCAGTACCTGCTTTGCCCAGAGGGGTCCGGGGGCTACACAGACACACCAAGGGAGCTGGTGACGCATCAGCTTCTTGGTTTTCGCTTCACTGAATTGACGTTTTGCCTTTCCCAGTATCTGGTTCTTCGCTCCATCAATTGGAGCATGGTCGAGCCTCTCCTCGGTGCTGTCGATCCTGATATGGGACCAGCCCTCACTGACAAACTCGTAGTCGAATGCCTTGAGGAAATGTGGGTTGAATTTCAATGCATCTTCATCCTGGTGCTTCAATCTCTCTGAGAGGACATCCAGGTCATCAAGCAGGACCTGCACATAGCTTGCCCCATGGCGATAAGCTGACTTGCTCAGTTCCCGGGCAAAATAATAGGTACCCGGTCCTGTGGTGATGACAACCCCTTTCCCGCTCTGTAGGTTGATCCCCCCTTTGATGATCAGATCCGCATATCTCTCAATTTCCTGTTTGTTCATACCAGTCCCTCCTCTGTGAATATTCCCTCTTCCATTACAGATGACTCGCTCCCATCCTCGCTGTGCAGCGTTACCGAAAGATGGCTGTCCCCAATAGGTACCACCACTCTCACCAGGGAGCTGCAAAGGGCACTCTCTTCTATATCACCTTCATACTGTTGAGTGGTCAGATTGTCCAGGGAGAATCCTCCCAGCACAATCGTGCTGGTCATTTCCCGTGCAAAGTGTGGATGGATCGATTTCCCCAGATAGTGGCTTTCAACGGTGTCGTGGTCGGCAAGTGAGATTTCACTTACTCTTTTGGCATTCTCATCAACAGAGAAGAGTGCAGTGAGTGCTTCTTCGCCACTCTGTGCGGAATACTCGGTGACCAATCCATCTTCCACGGTGAACCGTGCTCCCTTTACTTCCTGTCCAAGGACATAAAAGGGTCTTGATGAGGTGAAGGTTCCATTGGCACTTTTTCCATCCAGGGCAGCATGAATTGCCTGCACAGGGAGGGAAGAGAAAAACGAGCGCTGGCTGGGCAGGGTTTGTCTGCCTCCTGCCCAGAGCGTGTCCTTGGCCATGGTAGCCCCAATCTCCCAAAGGTCCCCGACCAAACGGATTCTACACCGTCCGCGTTCATTCAGTTTTTGTTTCCTGTATGCCAGGAGGTTTCCCTGTTCTTCCCAGAAGCGGAAGCCGTGCTCATCTTCGATACGATAGAGTGTGGTGAAAAGTCTCCATATATCCTCCTCACTTGCTTGGGTCCCAAGCAACTGCAACGCCCATCGGGGGCCTGGATAGGGGATATTGGCCCAGGGCACGGCAATCCTCCGGTCAAGGAAGACAGGATCGGCGAGCAATCCGTATTTCCCCAGGGTGGTTACTTCCTCCGCTGCTGTGTTGAGGTCGGTTGGCGTAAGGTATGGGTGCTCGTCCAGGTCGACAATATGGCACATGACGGCTCCCTGTACTGGGGGACGGAAGATTTCCTTCTCTATTGGTTCTATGGGTATGGCATCCACCA
The DNA here is from genome assembly GCF_016406725.1 of Sphaerochaeta sp. S2. GTDB lineage: Bacteria > Spirochaetota > Spirochaetia > Sphaerochaetales > Sphaerochaetaceae > Sphaerochaeta. Next base: position 6,433 of record NZ_JAEKNT010000095.1, read on the forward strand.
CCTTCCCATGGTTGGTATGTACGATGGTGACCGTCTGCCTGGTTGCAAGTGCGGCCTTCTGGGCAAGCAGTCTGGCAAAAGTCAGCGTACTTGCCTCGCTGTTGATGGAGAGGCTGTCACCCTCACGTAGTTTCAATTGCACCTCGATGACAAGACGTGCATATTGTGTAAGCAAATTTTCCATGAATCCTCCGTTCACGCTCTCAATATACCAAAAAATTGAAGGGGAACATACCCTCGGGGATCAGAAGGTTCTTAAACTACCAAAACCGTAAAAGATGGAACAAAATTGACATAAATGCAGTATATTTAACACAATTCTCATAATTCGACGTGGACAGGAATTCATGGAGGCCCGTATACTTGTTTTGTAGGGAAGTGAAACTACATGGAGCAAAGCGATGGGTTCAAAAAAAGAATATGTGAATCGCGAACTGAGATGGCTGAGTTTCAATGAACGGGTGTTGATGAGTGCCGAGAATCCGAATATTCCCTTGATGGAACGCATGAAGTTCATTGGAATATTCTCATCGAACCTGGATGAGTTCTATGCAGTGAGGGTTGGCTCAATTCACCGTGCTCTCCTCGACCCAGAGCACTACAAGCTCAAGGAGAGCGGGAATCCCAAGACCTTGATCAAACAGATTCTCAAGGAAGTGAAGCGACTCAATGACCGGATGGATAGGGTGGTTGAGCAACTCTTCAGGACTCTGAGGACTCATCATATATCCATCGTGGATGAATCATCACTAACCGATGAACAGAAACGCTACCTGCAGGACTTTTTCCGCCAGACACTCCGCAACCGCTTATTCCCGATTCTCCTGGATCCAAAACTGCCATTTCCCTATCTCAAGCATGTAACCCTCTACCTTGCGGTCCATATGTACCACAAGAGTGACCCGAAGGATTTTCGCTACGCACTGATCGAGGTTCCCAGTGATCTGATACAACGGTATGTGAAGCTTCCTTCCCGGGGCGGTTGGCATCACTTCATTGCCCTCGAGGATGTAATCAGATTCAAGTTGGCAGACATCTTCAAGGCATTCAGTTATGACTGCTATGATGCCTATACCATCAAGATAACCCGGGACGGTGAGTATGACCTGACTGATGAGATCACGAGAAGTCTCTATGAGAAACTCTCATCCTCCATCAAGCAACGTAGCCAGGGGGACCCGGTCAGGTTTGTCTATGACCGTGAGTTGCCCAAGCCGATGCTTGACTACATCATGGAACATGCACAGCTGAAACAGTGCAGGATCATCATACCGGGTGGCCGATATCACAATGCAAGGGACCTGTTGCATTTTCCCAAGGTAGGCAATGAACAGTTGTATTTCGAGGAACAGCCTCCCTTGCCTCACCATACATTGAGGGAGGAGAGGAGCCTGCTTGACCAGATTGATGAGCGTGATCACCTGGTGACACTTCCGTACCACAGCTATGACTGCATCATTGATCTGCTTCGTGAAGCTGCTTTGGATAGGACGGTCCAGGGGATCAAGATGACCCTCTACCGCGTACCGGAAAACTCCAATGTGATCAACGCGCTGAGAAATGCTGCACGGAACGGAAAGGAGATTGTGTTGTACCTGGAGCTCCAGGCTCGTTTTGACGAGGAAATCAACATGCAGTGGACCGAGACCCTCACCCGTGAACGCCACATCACCCTGATCAGTGGGGTTGAGGGGATGAAGGTGCACAGCAAGCTTGGGCTCATCACCCGTTACAGTGGCAAGAAACAAAAGAAGATTGCCATCATCGGTACAGGGAATTTCAACGAGGTGACGGCAAGTCAGTACAGTGACCATCTCCTGCTTACCTCAAATCCCAATCTTACCCAGGAGATAGACCTGCTTTTTACGCTCCTGGACCGAGGGTTTGCAGATATCAAGTTCAAGCACCTGATAGTCTCCCCCTTCCATACCCGTAAGCGTTTCATCTCACTGATCAAGAAGGAGATGGAGGAAGCGAAGGAGGGCAGGCCTGCAGAGATCACCCTCAAGTTGAACAACCTGGTTGATGAGGGAATGATCAAGCATTTGATCAAGGCAGAGAGAAGTGGTGTCTCCATTACCTTGATGATCAGGGGAATCTGTTCCATGGCCCTCTTCCCGGAGCAAACCAATGTGCGGGGGAAGGCCCTGAT
>NZ_JAEKNT010000096.1 GCF_016406725.1 Sphaerochaeta sp. S2
CTGTTTGCCTTGTAGCAATCTGCATGTATGCGTTCATTCCAGTCTGGGAACGGACTAGCAGTAAGCTGTTTGCCGATGAGTCCCGTCTGGGGGTTTTCTCTTGGTGGTTGATAGAAATGTCCATGAAGAATCAGGGACGTCTTGTCCGGTTTGTTTGTTTTCATATAGCTTGCCTAGTATATCATAATACCGAGAGGACGGACTACCGGTTGGCGCCCTATCTTGCACATTGTTGCATTCTGGTGAATGATACGGTAGGAGGAAGCCATGAGTATTCATATTGTTTCAGATAAAAACAGCATTGCTGATACCGTTTTATTGCCAGGTGATCCACTGAGAGCAAAGCATATTGCACAAACCTACCTGACTGATGTGGTGCAGTACAACGAGATAAGGGGAATGTATGGTTTCACTGGTCTGTACCATGGACAACGTGTTTCAGTACAGGGTACAGGGATGGGTATGCCTTCATTTTCCATCTATGCCCAGGAATTGATCGACAGCTATGGAGCCAAGCGCCTGGTACGAGTGGGTACCTGTGGAACCATGAGCGAGTCTCTCAAGCTCAAGGATGTTTTGATTGTCCAGGGAGCAGACTCTGACAGCGGGATGAATGTGAGCCGGTTTGGCACCTACCAATTCGCCCCTACTGCGACCTTCCCCTTGCTTATGCGTGCCTATGAGAATGCAAAGTCGATGGGTATCGGGTATGCCGTGGGGAATGTCTTCACCAGTGATCAGTTCTATGACATGAAGGGTGATGAGAAAAAGGCAATTGCACAGTCAGTGGGAACAATGGCAGTCGATATGGAGACATGTGAACTCTATACCTTGGCCCGTCTCAAGGGCATCGAGGCCCTGACATTGCTTACCGTAAGTGACTCCCTGCTTACCGGTGAACAGGTTGCTCCAAAAGAGAGACAGACAACCTTCGATTCGATGGTTGACCTTGCCTTGCAAACCCTCTTTGACTAAGGGAAAAGAGCCATTGGTTGACTAAGCGCTGTGATTCTTTTACGATTGCGTAGAAGAACATCCGTCAAGATACTTTTTGGGAGTAAGCATGATTCTCATCAACATTGATTCCTTGTCTACTACCGAGTTGCAATATATCGCCCAACAGGAATGTTTGGAAGATTGGCAGACACTCGATCGGGAGGAGCTCATCGACGCCTTGGAGGAAGCCTTCGGCGAACAAGACGATGAAGTCTCTTCGGCACAGAAGGGAAAAATCCATAGAAACAGGTTTTGCAACTCCCTTACCGACTATCGGGGGGACAAGCAGAATCTGAGTGATCTCCCTGGCGTTGAACAGTTGCCTGAATCCTATCTGGATACATCCATACATCTCCTGCTTCGTGACCCACAGTGGGCCTATGCATATTGGTCCCTGTCACCGGCTTCCCTGCAGATGGTTTTCGGCGAGGATGGACAATCTCCCAGCAGCTTGTTCCTTCGGGTTCAGGAAACCAGACTCGAGAGCGGGGAAGTGTTGTCCTTCGATATCTCAGTAGAACGTGAAGATACGCAGTGGAATATCAACCTGCCCAATATGGGTTCTTCGTATCTGGTTGATCTTTGCTGGCGTGACCGTAAGGGAAATGAGATGTCCCTGGCACAGAGCAAGAGTGTCGAAACCTATCCTGCCTACTGGCAGAAGCATAGTGAAGAATTGGTGGGGGACTACTCCTCCTTCCTGGCAAACTTCTCCTCCCTGGTAACAAAGGAAGGGGAAATTGTTGATAATCCAGTGATCAGGGATCTCGCACAGAATCTGAGCAAGGGGGTTCTCTAATGGCCAAACCATCAATCGCATTCATCCTGAACGCACATCTCCCCTTTGTCAGACACCCTGAATACCCGCGATTCCTTGAGGAAGATTGGCTCTTTGAATCCATCAGTGAGAGTTATCTTCCCCTGCTGAGGATGTTCAACAGACTTGTCCAAGACAAGATTCCTTTCAAGATGACCATAAGCCTCTCTCCCACGCTTTGTTGCATGCTCACCGACCCTGTACTTCAGGAACGGTTCCTTGAGTATCTTGAACGGCATATTGAGCTTGGTGAAAAGGAGGTTGCGCGCTGTACCAAGGAACAACCGGAGTTTCTTGAGATGGCCCAGTTCTACCTCGACCAGGCACGTGAGAACCTTGGAGATTTCCAGGACCGATATCGTGGCAATATCCTCGATGGTTTCAAGGCACTGGAGATGAGTGGTCACCTGGAGCTTGCAACCACCGCTGCAACCCACGCATACCTCCCGCTTTACAAGGATTATCCAACTGCAATCAATGCGCAGGTGGAGCTGGGGGTACAGTCCTTTCTTACTACCTTCGGCCATCTTCCAAAGGGATTCTGGTTGCCTGAATGTGGATATTATCCCGGACTGGAGGAATCATTGAAGTATCATGGTATTTCATGGTTCCAGACAGCCAGCCAGTCCATGTTGCTCTCACCGGACAAGGTAGAGTACGGTACCTATCGTCCTGTACAGACCCCTAACGGTGTGGCTGCCTTCCCGAGGGATTTCCAGACTACCAGTCTGGTTTGGTCCAACGCCTCTGGATATCCTACCGATCGTTACTATCGTGAGTTCTACCG
>NZ_JAEKNT010000097.1 GCF_016406725.1 Sphaerochaeta sp. S2
CCTCTGCCCTGTGGAGCATGTCCTCGTTTGTCAGCTTGGTATGCTTGGTTATCATCAGTTCATACCTGCCGCATTATTGAGGTTTCCCTGCCCATTCACGTTCCTTTGCATCTCTGAGAGCTGTTGCATCTGTTGCATCTGCTGTTGCTGTTGAACCATCTGTGCCTTCTGCTGTCGCATCTTGGCTACATCGGCAAGTTCCCTGAGAGCAGACTGTGGGAGTCCGGCTGCAATGAGTGCCTTCCGTACAAAATCATCGGCATCAAGGTTGTCCAGTGCAGTGGTCATTTGCATTGCATGGAGGGCTTGCAACCATTCAAGGGAGGCTTGCAGTCCATCCTGCATGGCGAACATCTTCACGTTCTTGGCAAGAGGCCCGTCCAGCTCGATTTTCATGAGTGCGTTCTTTACCCTGAGCATTTCCTTGGGAGGCTTTGGCAACCTGTTTCCCTTTGCCATGATTCTGAACACCCGTTTTACGATGGGGTTTATCTTCATGTACTGGGTCGTGCCAAGGATTGAAGCGAGGAGTGCAAGTTCCTCACTCTTGATTGCCTGTGTCTGTGTGGCGGTGAGTACCTTGTCCTGCCGCATGAGATAGTTGAAGAGGTCATTGAAGAACAGTCTCCCGATTTTATCCTCAAGCTCCTTGATCTCATTGCTCACCCATCCGATATCCTGTACCGTCTGGATGATTTCAGGTCTCTGTTCGCTGTTCCCTACGTAGTTTCGTGCCCCTGGGTCAGAAGAGAATCGGCCCTTGAGGGATTCCGGTATTGCCATTGGAGGCTTTGCAACCTTCTGGATTGCCTCAAGCTCGTCCCTCGACATGGAATTGAGTCTCTTTAGCTCTGTGATGTATTTCATGACCAGACCCTTTCCATAGACGGAAGTGCCATCTGGTTCAAACACGTGTACAGCTACCGGAAACTCGTCATAGCCGGATTCCTCAACGATACAATCATCGGTGGGGTAGTAAGTGACAGCAGCATAGGGTTTCTCGGTGGAGATAAGCACCTTTCCTCGTTCACTCCGGAGCTTCTTTCTGGGGTAGATTGCCAAGACGAACTCATGCTCGGTATGCCCTGCATCGGTTTCAACCTCACGCCTGATATCCTTCGGAGTCCTGTCCCCAAATCGGTCAAGGGCATCGGAGGCTGTCATGGTGAAACGGATGAAGATGGTATCGACCTTCCCCCTGTGGTTCTTGTCTATCCAGAAGTCCCACGGAGCGATGGTCTCGAATACGCAAAGCCCGTCCTCAACATCGTCATACACCCATTCAGCAGAAGTACCCTGTACTGCAGCGTCCTTGGTGGCAAGCTTGTCCATCGGGTAGAAGTTGGTCTTGTTCAGCTCTGAGTATATCTGGTTCTCGGAGATTTCAAGATAGTCGTTCGCACCGTGGATGGTGTCGGAGTCCTCGTAATTCTCACCAATGAGGGTGAGTCTGAACCAACGCATGGAAGGGGTAATAAGATTCCCATGATAACCGTTGATGAAGGTATCGAAAGCAAGGATACCTGCGGTGTTGTAGAGCTTCACCGGCTTTATTGGGTTGTTGTTGTCGGAGAATTCATTCATCCTGTGCTGTACGTATGCACAAGCCTCCCAACGGAGTGCCTCGGATTTCTGACGAATGGTCTTCATCCTGCTCCATTTGGAAGCAATCGCCTTCGCAAGAGGGTCATTACCTTGTTTTTTTACCGGTTCTCGTCGGCCCAGATAGTCAAGCGATCCGTTGTCGAGACCTACAGTCACAGTGTTCATGGGTACAGTCTAGGAAATGTCAATAAGTCAATGTTGCTCGGAGGTAACGAGAATAAAATGTACCCAAAGCCAAATATTGTGTTAGACTTTCAGTAAATTTGGAGGGTATGAAACATGGGTTGGTATTCCGATCACTCGGCTGAATGGAAGAAAAAGTCTAAAATTATTTACATAGCCGTCATTATTTTTATTCTCATAGTATCCTGCTTGATTGGTGGAGGATCTTCAGAAGACAACTGGGAGACTGAAGATGCAGGACGCTATGCGTACAATGCAACAAAAGACTTTGTAATGAACTCACTTAAGTCTCCTAGCACCGCCCAATTCCCTGGATACTCCGACGCTGGGGTCAAGGTGCTACGGAAAATTAATACACAGCAGTATGTAATCACAGGATATGTTGATGCACAGAACTCATTCGGAGGAACAGTCCGGACACGCTATGCTGCAACCGTAGAACAAACCGCTTACAGGAAATGGAAGCTGCTTAGCATGGACTGGCTTTGACTATATCGGTTCATAATCAACGGTGATAGCGTCCTCAAACCTCATGCCCCTGCTCTCCAGTTGCGCTCTTATCTGCTCCTCAATCGACATGGCATCGGGAAATGTCATCTGTCCACCTGTCTCTGCATCGGCAATCCTTGAGAGAGAGTCCAGAGCATCATCGTGGGCACAGAACGGATAAGCCCTGTATTCCTGATTGATAAAGGAAGTCATCATATCTTCCCTCTCACCCTCCCAGTTGTAGTGCCACGCACTTTTACACAACCAAACCCTGCGCTCTCGAAATAGAGGCTCCAGTGCTTCAATGCGTTGACCTTTGGGAGCTGTTGCGGTGACAGGATTGATTGCAAAGCGGTAATTCGTATGATTCATGACGTACTGGATATGCTCGATATCAGACTGCATGGAGACTTTCTCGTAGAACACGATTGGCTTTCTGTTCCTGTTCGTGTACCGCTTGACCAGTTGGATGAGGGTATTGGTCTTGCC
>NZ_JAEKNT010000098.1 GCF_016406725.1 Sphaerochaeta sp. S2
GTGTTGGATGGTACGAGTGCCGTTATGCTCAGTGGGGAGACTGCAGCAGGTGAGTACCCTTTGCAAGCGGTGACCACGATGAGTCGGATTGCCAGTCTTGCTGAGCGGAGTGATGTATTCCAGAAACAGGTCTTCAATCAAATCAGTATGTTGGATCCAGATCGAAAGATCACAACGACCGAGGCTGTGGGACTTGCCACTCGTGAGCTTTCCCTCTCGGTAGGGGCAACCTTTATTGCATGCTTCACCCAAACAGGCTCTACAGCACGATTGATAGCCAAATTCCGCCCCTCGGTTCCCATTATTGCTTTTTCTCCCTTACCGGAGGTGGTGACCTACCTTGCCTTGAGCTGGGGGGTCACCCCAATTCTCATTGACCAACTAGCAAGTGTGGATGAGTTGTTGGCATACGCACCAGAATATCTGATAAAACAGGGAATGGTGAAGCAGGGAGATGCCGTGGTAATTACTGCCGGGGTTCCTGTAGGCAGTAGTGGTAAGACCAATATGATCAAGGTTGTAGAGATTGAATAATGAATGAGAAGGCCGGTGCATAAAGCACTGGCCTTCCTTCAAAATCACTGTGGTCTGAATGAAATTGTGGCACCGATACTCAGTGCTCTACCCTTATGGTCGAACAGATCAAGCGCTCGTATATCGAGTCCAAAGTAGGTGTCGGTAAGGAATTCAATGGGGAGTAGTCTCAGTGCAACGTTGACCAATCCTCTATCTCCAGCATTCCCTGCAGACGGGGTGGTGCTGTAACTGACATTGCCGAAGTCCAGAAGGAAATCCACTTTATCCTTGAATACCTCAGGAAAGAATGGTGTTTGGAAACCAAGGGCAAAGTCAATATTGCTGTCCATGGATTTCTTGAAGGTGTAGCCAAGGCGAAGTGTTGTCTTTGAGGGGAAATCCATGATTGAGCTCTCGAATGTAGAGGCTGCATATAGTTGGGCAGAAAAATCATTCTTTTCTGACACCCCGCTCACTTGGGCAAGAATTCCTGCAGCAAAACTTGTGGACTCTCTGTTTGCAAATCTCCATTTTCCGCTGAGCAGGAGGTCTATGTCATTCCCGATATCAACAGCAAAACTGGTTTCAACAGCGTCTGAAAATGACAAGAGAATTGAGGGTATGTGGATAACCCTGTCACTTGTGATGGTTGCTGAATATGCAGTACTGACTGAGCTGTTTACCTTACTGGGAGCAACATCAGCACTTGGTACGACAATATAACCCGAACTTCCGCCCAAGGTTGTACTGCCAAATATCGGCACAAGACACATCATAAGTAGGGAGAGAAGCAGTGTTCTTTTCATAGAAGCCTCCTAGGAACAGGGTGCCTCTAGATTGATGCTAGGTCAAGTAGCTGAAGATGATTGTTTCATGGAATGCTTGCAGGCATACATGGCTTCATCAGCACGACCGACACACTGGTGGAATCGGTCTTTTCTCTTGGGAATGTATCGGTCAAATCCTACCGCTACATGGTAGTGGAGTTTATTGCCAAAGGAGAAGTGGGAGAGTACCCGTTCTGCCATCTTCTGTATTTCTTCTTCTGATACATCGCTGATCAGTGCGATGAACTCATCACCACCATAGCGGAAAACCTTTGCACGGGATGGGAGAATCTTTTGTACGCGATGTGCAAAGTCCCTCAAGATCATGTCTCCTTGGGTATACCCTTGAGTGTCATTGATCTTCTTCAGGTCATTGATATCCATCATAAGGATTCCCAGTACATGCTTGTCCTTTGATGCCTGGATCCGGGAGACCTCCCTGTCATAGGCTGCCCGGTTTCCTACCTCTGTCAGTGCATCACTGTAGGCAAGGCTGAGTAGGAGCTGTTCTTTGCAGATCGACTTTGTTTTGATCCTCATCAAGGTGACACTGCGCCAGAAAAGCACGACCGCCGAGGCCGCCATACCAAAATGAAGGATAACGGCACTATCGAGGGAAATACCAAGCATGAGCAGGATCACTTCAGCAACAATAGATGAAAGCAAAAACCCCATTGCAATCAGGAAGGATTGCAGGTCCTGGTTTCCCCGATAATACTCAATTATCAAGAGCACAAACAGAGAGAGTAGAAAGAGTGCTAGAAACAGCCCACAGGGGAGCAGCAGATCGGTGTACTGCATAATGGCGAAGAGTTGGAGTGCCCCTCCCAGAATATAGAGGGAAGCAAAAAAATGTGAGATATACAAGAATGGCGAAGCCCACTTTCCCACCGGGTAGGAGTGGATGATGTAATTGACCAGGAAGAGGGGTAGCAGGAAAAGTGCAGCAAAACTGAGATTCATCGGGAGTGCGGGGTTCCTGAAGAGTATGAATTTGCTGGGGGTCTGGCTGAAAACCCACCCGCCGAGAGCAAGCAGTACCATGCCAAAGTAGAAAAAACTCTTTCTCTCTTCATCTGTCTGGATGGAGAGGGAAAAAAGAACCACCAACAGGCCAATCAAGAGAAGTGAGAATCCATAGAAGAGGGAAGGCCACTCTCCTAGTTCGTGAAACAACAAATCGGTCTTGCTCCCAATGTAGACTGGCTTGAAATGACCAGCAAAGGAGTTATTGGATGTGTAGCCGAAAGTAATGCTCAAATCGCCTCCAAGGTATGATTCCTCGAGGCGGATGAAATGGGTGTAGGTTCCTCCAAAAACAGGAATCGCCCATCCTCTCTCAGGCCCCTTAAAACGGTAAATTGGTTCATTGTTCACCTCCACCAAGACACTTGCCATGCTGGAGTTGAATGCAATGGTTCTTTGCTCAGCCGGCAGTTGTGAGGGAATGGTATGGTGAAGCGAGATTACCTTGTTTTTGACAGGCTTCTGCAGTGAGTAGGGAAGCGAGACATCTTCAGCAAATGTCTGTCCATCGATGTTGATGGTCCATAGTTCATCCCATGCTGTCACTTTCCCACCGGAGAGCGGTTCAGTCTGGAGGAACGAATCATAGTAGAGAGCCATAACGAATACAATCAGGACCAAGGCAAGCACAATTCTCTGAATATGGTTTTCACGTGAGAAAGCAGCCATTCGGATTCCTCTTCTTGTTGGTTTCTAGTTCGAGATTCTCCGAATTTCCGGATGTCCCTTCTCGTTGAGTTTACGCTCGATATACTTCTCTTTCTCCAGTTTAGAGAGCAGATTCCCAAGACTGTGGTAGCTGCTTCGTTCAATCATCCGGCTCTTGTCCATCTGATGGAACTTAACCCCTACATAACTTACCAATTGCCAGCTGTCTGGATCGAAGGAGTCCACCACCCGCCTCATGAGTGTTTCCACTTGCTTGTCCATCTTCTTTGTATGGTTGATCTCAGCAGGTTTATCTGCTTTCTTTGCCTTTGGTGGACCACTTTCCTTCGGTTCTTCTGTTTTTGGTTTGTTCATGAATGATTCAATGATCAGGATTTCATCGCAGCAGTTGTTGAAGATGGGCTTGTCGCTCACCATCTCCTTGGTAACCAGATAGACTTCCTTGCCATATTTGCGAAGTGCTTCCATGATGACCGTGAAATCGCTGTCGCTGGTAATGAAGACATAGCGGTCAATGACAGGGGTATTTACGATGATGGTTTCCAATGCTTCAAGGCTGATGATCAAGTCAGCACGGTTCTTGTAGTTTGTGGTGATGGAAGGGGTATCCCTGATGGTGAAGTTGTATTCAGCCAACTGCTTTTCCATTTTCTTTATGGAAGCAGAATTCCCACAGGCCATCTTGATGACAAATATATTCTCTTCTTCAGGGGAATCATTGTGTTTCAGTGTCAGTTCTTCGAAGAGCGGCTTGAGATCCAGAGCCGAAGGGATATTCTCCAAGTCAATGTAAATAGCATTGTTTTTTCTCCGCATAGACCCTCCGTTTGTTACTATACAACACCTTAGGGGTACAAGAAAGTATTAAAAAGGGTCTTCTGTAGAGAACTCCATCCACACTCCGGTTATCGGATGATGGAAGGAGAGTGTCTTTGCGTGAAGATAAAGGCGGTCTGATATCCCGCTTCCATACAGACGGTCACCTTTGATCGGGTGTCCAAGACCTTTCTCATGAGCACTGTGCACCCTGAGCTGGTGGGTTCGTCCTGTCAGGGGAAGGAAGATCACTCTAGTTGCAAGTGATCCATCGCTTCTTCTCTCGACTCGGACTCTCTGGAAGCATGTGATCCCCCATTTTCCTTGCTGCTCATCATATATCTGGAGAGGGCGATGATCGACATCGAGGCGGAAGGGAAGGCTGATCTCTCCCTTTTCTTGCCTGACAACTCCCTCTAGAAGTGCCACATAGCTCTTGCTTACTTGTTTTTCGCTGAACTGCTTGTTCATCCTTTTATGTGTTTCCTTGTCTTTTGCCAGGATGAGCAATCCGGAGGTATCCATATCGAGTCTATGGACAGCACACTGCAAGGGGATATTCGGCATCAGCCTCCTGAGGCGGGTTTCCACGCTATCACATTTCTGTGGTCCTCTCCCTGGAACTGAAAGCAGTCCTGCATCCTTGTTCACAATGATGATATGCGAATCTTGGTAGATGATATCCAGGGTAAGCATGACATGGAGAATTGGTTTGCATTTCTCATCACAAGGGCCATAGAAGCTGAGATGGCTTCTCCCCTTATCTTTGGTAGGAGCCCCAAAAAAGAATTCAGCCATGCTGATAGGATGCAATTGGTGGGTAAACGCATACTGGAGAAGCTTGATGGCACAGCAGTCCCCACTCCCTGTAGGGGCATTCCCTCCGGGGAAGATGGATTCCAGACGGACTCGCTTACCCTCAATCGTGGCTATGCTGTAAAGCTCTCGATAATAGGAGAGAGCCCTGCGGGAAAGCTCTGAGCGAGTATTAAGATGTAATCGGCGTTCATGTTCAGAGGAGGCTGCCTCAGCAAGCCTACCTATTTCCTTGATCGGGGCATCAAACATGCGAAGGTATTCGTGGTATGACTCCTCATCAACCAAGTGGTCAACCCAACCAGGAAGGTTCAGATGTCCCATGCAACTACCTGAAAATGCTTTCAACAGTACCTCATTTCCGTTCTGGTCACGTGTAACCAACACACCGAACATTGCCCCCCCTCCTGGCAGGAAGAACCCATCGATGGGTACTTTCCCTTCTCCTTCAAAATCTACTACCCCGTTTTTTAGTAGAAGTTGCTGGAGGTGCAGGGCATAGGTGTGTGCTGGGTATTCTGGCAGTGGTGGGTTCATCGCATCTTTGATGGTACGAAAGTACTGCTTTAGATGCAAGGTCTACCCTAGGCAAATAGCATGTGCTATGGCATCATGGATGCAAGAGAGGGCCTATGAACGCGACACTTGAGTTGGATGTACTGTCTGTGGTGCTTCTGATTTTTGCCATAGCTCTGGCTTCCCGCAGTTTGCAGAGCAAGCCAAATAATCGTTGGTATATTCTCTCTGCTGTTACCCTGCTTATAGTCATAGGGACCGAGTTGTTCGCTTACCAGGTTGATGATATCGGTGTTTCCTCCCAGATTGCTCCCCACCGTATCACCAATGTCCTTGGTTTTGGGCTGTCTCCTATAGTCTGCTATTTTCTGTTCAGGTATATTTCCCATACAAAGTACCAACAGAGAAGTAAGTGGTTGTTTCTTCCCTTTTCCATCAATGGACTGTTGAGTATTCTCAGTTATTTCAATGGTTGGTATTTCTACGTGGATGCCATGAACGTGTATCGCAGGGGGCCGATCTTTGCACTGGCAACACTCAATATGTTGTTCTACTACGGACTGTGTATTGTCTATCTGGTCAAGACGCTGCGGGCATACGAGGCTTCAGACCGCCCGCTTTTGCTTTTTATCCTAGCAACCCCGATTATAGGGGCTGCCATCCAGATTGTTTTCCCCCCGATCTTGACACTCTGGCCCGGTATTGCACTCTCCTTGTTGTTGTTCTATCTCTTCTCACAAGAGCAGTATTATTCGTTTGATGTGCTTACTGGTCTGAGAAATCGATTAATGTTTATGAGGGATCTCTCAGATTTGCAGAGAGTATGCAAGGGACCTGCCACCATTGTGGTGTGTGATGTCAATGAACTGAAAAAGGCAAACGATACCTATGGTCATACCTGTGGAGATGACCTATTGGTGCATGCCGGTGGTTTGTTGGAACGTTGTTTTCGCGGAGTGGGGAAAGCGTATCGTATCGGTGGTGATGAGTTTGCTGTGATCAGCACCAAGGAGGAGCCTCTGGAGGTTGAACGATCATTGTCCCTGCTTGAGAGCCAGATAAAGCTGTACAATAAAACTGGGCCCGTGCCGCTTTCTCTGGCAATTGGATGGTCGTGGTGTGAATCCTGTGGTGGAAATCTATTCAATACCTATGTAGCAGCAGATAACAATATGTATGATACCAAGGAAAAGATGAAACAAGGACGGAGGTAGCCTGATGGACCCGCATGTACAGTATGCCTATCTCAGTGTTCCTCAATTTGAACAGAGGCTGGCAGAGCATCCCGTGGGATACATTCCCCTGGGAACCCTTGAGTGGCATGGGCTGCAGAATGTCTTGGGTGCGGATGCACTACAGGCTGAAGGTTTGTTTATCAGGGCAGCGAGGCGTTTTGGAGGCATTGTGTTCCCGCCTTTTTATCTTGGTCCAGATAGGATTACCGATGCAGGGGATGGAAAGAGCCTGATTGGGATGGACTCAAGCGAGGCTACAAAACCCCATCAGAAGCTTCCAGGGAGTTGTTACTGGGTTCCCAAGGGATTGTTTCTCCAGATGCTTGAAGCACAGATTGCCCAGGCCAAACGGGCAGGGTTTATCTGCTTGATTGCTGATGGGCATGGCCCCTCCAGAAAGGCCTGGGCAGAGTTGGCCAGTCAGTGGGAAAAACAGTATGACATTATTCTGCTCTCTGCCATCAATGATTTCCCACCAGAAACGTATCTGGCTTTGGGCGATCATGCGGGGCGCTGTGAGACTTCTACGATGATGGCGCTTCACCCTGAGTTGGTGAATCTTGCAATCCTGGAGCAGGATACCTGGCCTCTTGGGGTGAAAGGTGAGGATCCAAGGCTCTCTAGTGCTGCCTACGGGGAGTATATCCTTGAAACAACGGTGAATGCGATAGGTCAGAAACTCCAGGAGTTGGGGCTCTGATTCCGGTTTTGTAAGGGTTGCTTTCCCTTTTGCAATGTCATTGAAGCTTCCCTTCTGTAATCCTTTGGGGCAGGAGGAATGAAAATGAATATTTCATGTACCATAATTGGAAATGTATGTGCAGGGGATGGGTATGCCATCCAGGTTGAAGAGCCGTATCGTAAGGGACTTCAAGGCTTGGAAGGGTTCAGCCATATCTTGGTTGTATGGTATGCTTGGCCCATGAAAAAAATACCAATTGTGGTCAGCGCATGCTTGCTTGGCAGGCAATGCAGATATGATGGATCCTCAGTCCCCTTTCCCCAGGCAGTAATGCTGGAAGAACGCTATACCCTCATTGGGGTATGTCCGGAAGTCTTGGGTGGCTTGCAAACCCCTCGTTCCCCCTCTGAACTGCTGGATGGCAGGGTGATGAGCCGAGAGGGAGATGACTGTACTGAGGCCTTTTTACGAGGAGCTCAGCGTGCCTTGGAAATTGCTGAGGAGAGTGGGTGTAAGCGGGCACTCCTGATGGACCGCAGCCCATCCTGTGGATACGGGGTGGTCTATGATGGAACCTTCAGTGGCATACTTATTCCCGGCAAAGGTATCTTCGCTTCGCTCTTGGAGTCAAAGGGGTTTATGATCAACAGCTCATCTCACCCTGAAGCCCTGTTAGGCTGAGGGGAGAGAGAATTTCTTTGCACGTTTAAGTGCAGCTGTGGTTGCTTCCCAGTCCGTCGCCTTAAGCATCCAACTTCCTGTCATGGCAAGTACGTGTGGATTTTCAAGGTATGTGGCTGTCATCTCTTCATTGATATGCCCCGCTACGATGAATGTAAGACCTTCCTGTCCTCCCAGGGTGTTGATGAACGGTAGTCCACCAAGCTCCTCCACAGGATAACAACCCAATGTCTTGAGATTCCACGCCTTTGCTACCGATGCCTGGGTGGTGACCGCATAAATTGGCTTTCCCACTTGTTGGCAAAATTCCACCATCTGCTCATTGAAAAGAGGGGAGAATATGAAGGCAGCTCCTGCTTCTATTGCTGCTTTTGCCTCGTCTAACGTCTGGACATTGCCTGCTCCGATGAGAAGGTCCTCTTCCTGGGCCAATCGGCGCAGCAAGGCAAGCCCCCCATTCATCTGCTGGGAAATGTTTGCAGCACGTAGGTCACTTGCACGCAGTGCCTTGACCAATGATTCTGCCTGGTCCTCTCTGCCCTGTTTGACCATCGGGATGCACCGAATCTGTGCCAGTTGTTTGGTAATGGTATCCATGCCGGTCTCCTCCTTATCACATGTAAGTCTAATCTGTTTGGTGCATCCAGTCGACCCTAAAGTAATAGATGACAAAGATAATGGAACTGAGCGTCCAGGTAACAGGATATGCCCAGAAGATGACCCTGATATCCATGAAGAGCCAGAGCCCGGTTGAAATGAAGATGATACGGAAGATACACCAGATGGCAAGCATAACTGCCATAGGGACGATTGCCTTCCCTGCTCCACGGTAGATGCCGCTCATTGCATGACTGAGCGCAAGCGCCCAAAGGAAAAGGCTGGATATGTTGGCTTTCGAGACCCCCATTGCGATAACTTCGGGGTCTTGGCTGAACAGTCTCATCAATGGTTCTGCACCCAAGAGCATACCAAGTCCTATGGTCTCTGCAAGGATCATGGCAAACAACACCCCAAAGCGTGCTCCCTTCTTTACTCGGTCATATTCCCTGGCTCCCAGGTTCTGTCCTGTGAAGGTGGTAAGAGCCAAGGCAAAGGCCGTGATTGGGATAAAGGCAAAGCCTTGGACACGCATAAAGGCTCCATTACCCGCCATGGCTGAGGCTCCAAAGAGGTTGATTGAGGATTGGAGGATGACATTTGCAAAGCTGGTTACCGAATTCTGGATGCCGGAAGGAATGCCGAAGGTAAGAATCTGCTTGAGGTATCCTTTGTGAATACTGATGGAAGGGATATGCACCCTCACAATTGAAGGAGTTGTAAGTAATAAACGGAAGCTGAGAGTAGCACTTACTCCTTGTGCAATGATGGTAGCATAGGCGGTCCCCTCAATGCCCATACCCAGTACGCCGACGAAAATCAGGTCGAGGGTGATGTTCAGGATTGCAGCAATGATAAGAAAATAGAGTGGATGTCTGCTGTCACCCACTGCTTGGAGGATTCCGCTTGCAGTGTTGTAGAAGATCAGGGTGGAGATACCCAAGAAGAAAATCCGGAGATAGGTTTGTGCGTCAGTGAATACGCTCTGGGGAGTTCTCATCCAGTGAAGGACCACCGGTGCAAAGAAGTAGCCGAGGACGGTCAACAGTGCACTGGTGAGCAAACTGAGGGCAATGGTGGTATGGACAGCCTTCCTGACTCCTTCATGGTCTCCTTTTCCGAATGCTGTGGAGATTACCACGCCCGCTCCTACAAAAATACCCTGGAAGAGTCCTACCAAGAGCATGATAAGGCTGGTGATTGAGGTAATGGCAGCCAAAGCCTCTTTTCCGACAAGGTTCCCCACCACCAAGGTATCAGTTGTGTGGTACAGCTGTTGAAACAAGTTCCCGAGGAAAATTGGGATTGCAAAGGCAATAAGGTTTTTTTGGATCGAGCCGCTTGTCATAAGCTTCGTATGCGTTGCCATATGGCCTAGTACTCTAGTCCATCCCTGTAGTTCTTGCAAGCAGAACTACAGCTCATCTTGCCTTGTGAACAGTGCTATTCTAGGATGTGCATATGAATACCTATTCCACAATCAGCACCATGGTACATGAACTGTACTACGGGTCAGATACCAACTGTGCAAGGACAATGCTTCTTGTACTTTCCGAACTGCTCGATCAAACCATCGCACCACAAACACTCCAGAGTGCTGTTGCCTTGCATGGTTGTGGCGGCCACGGGGATCAGTGTGGGTTGGCCTCAGGTGCTGTGATGTTTTTTGGTATATATTTTCTGGAGAGAGGTTGGAATGAGAAGGATGTTGTCTGTCTTGCCTATACCTTTGCTGAAAACTATCGCAATCGGTTTGGCTCGCTCCTCTGCAGGAATCTACGGCCTGGAGGATTTTCAGGGGAAGATCCTCCACATCTTTGTGAGAACCTAACTATTGAGTCAATCGCATTTGCCTATCAATTCATCATGTGTAACAGTGACAAGTAGGGGTATGCGGGGAGCCGAATCTTAGGAGATCTGTAATTATATCATTAAAAAGCTCGATAGAATAATGGTTAATTATTTATATAATAATAAAATAGAATTTTTTTTCAATAGTATACAAATTTCGCATCGTTTTTATCCTTCACTTTACAAACCTTCAGCAAGCTTCTATGCTTTTTTGTACGTAGGAGAGGTGTCAATGCGTATACTCGATTATCTTACTGAATCTTCCGTTTTGTTCCTCAAGGAAACTCATAAGAACCAGATACTTACAACCATGGCAGAAAAAGCGGCTGAAAGTGAATATGTCTCCAGTGGAGAAGCTTTTACTGAAGCTATCCTTGATCGTGAAGCAATCATGAGCACGGGTATCGGTCTACAGGTTGCCATTCCTCATGCAAAGTTGAACGGTATCAAGGAATTTTTCGTCCTTGCTGCAGTATTGGACCATGATGTCCCTTGGGATTCCTTGGACAAGAAACCGGTACGTCTGGTTTTCATGATCGGGGGGCCTTCCGACCGACAGACCGATTATCTCATGATCCTTTCCAAGATCACCTTGGTGATCAAGAACCCTGAACGCAGGAAAGCACTCATGGCGGCAAAGACCCCCCAGGCTGTGCTCGATGCATTTGCCGACCTGTAGGATTGCAAAATGGAATTCCATCTGTTTCTCTATCTTGCTGCAATTTTTGCAGCGGGGTATGGCAGTAAGGTACTCACGACAACCCTGAAAATCCCTGAAGTCACCGGCTATGTCCTGCTCGGTGTATTACTCGGTGGCTCCTTGGTGAATCTCCTCTCTACTCAAGTATTGGATATCTTATCCCCTCTCTCCTCCATTGCTCTTGCCCTGATCGCATTCATGATCGGAATTGAGCTCAAGATTGATGTGATCAGGCGGCTGGGAAGGAGCATCATAACCATCGTAACCTTCGAATGCATTGGAGCATTCCTTGTTGTTTTCTTTGGCTTGTTCTATGTATTCAAGACCAATCTCAATACTGCACTACTGCTTGGATCAGTAGCATCGGCAACAGCCCCTGCGGCAACAGTTGCTGTCATTAAGCAGTACAAGGCAAAAGGAGTTTTGACCTCAACCATCTTGGCAGTGGTGGGTATAGATGATGCGTTTGCACTCATTATCTATGTCTTTGTGGAGAGCTTTGTCAGTTCCAACCTGCTCGGGAGTTCTCTCGCAATCGGGCCAATGGTAGCTTCAGCCTTGCTCTCTGTTGCAATTGCACTCGGGCTTGGTGCTGTTTCCGGGGTACTGTATATCTTGCTTCTACGAGGAAGGAGAAATAACGATTGGGTGATGTTGCTGCTTGCCGCCTTCCTTTTCCTGTTGTTGGGAGTCTGTGAGTTGCTTGGTGTCTCTGAGCTACTTTCAATTATGGCTTTCGGAATGACCATCGTGAATAGCTCGGCTGTATTGAGCAAGAAGAGTGAGACGGTTGTTTCCTCTTTCAGTCCTGTGTTTCTGGTTGCCTTCTTTATACTTGGGGGAGCTCATCTTGATGTCTCCTTGATTACACAGATTGGAATGCTTGGCCTATTCTACTTTGCAGCAAGAAGTATCGGGAAGGTCGGGGGAGCTACCTTTGGAGCCTTGGTTGGACGCGCACCGAAGAAGGTGCGATTTCTGATCGGGTTCTCTCTCTTGCCGCAGGTCGGGGTTGCCTTGGCTCTTGCATTGGCGATCAACAAGACCTTCTCAGCCCCAGCTTTCGGGGAGACAGGTCAGCAACTAGCGAGCATGATCATCAATGTGCTGTTGTTTACCACAATCATAACTGAGGTCGTAGGACCCTTGCTGACACGGTTGGCACTACGCAAGGCGGGCGAAACGAATGAGCAGATCTAGGAGGAAATGATGAATCTATTGCTTATGGTGCTCTCGCAACTGGATTATAAGGAGGATGTGTTTCTGGCAATGCAAAGTGTCGGGATCACCAAAGCCTCCGTGTTCGATGCCAAAAGCATGGATCGGAGTCTTGAGAGCGAGTTCAGTCTATTCACCGGGTTTCTACACAGCAGGAGTGAGATGGAAGGAGAGCAGTTGGTGATTCTTGCTCCATTGGCTTCACCTGATCTTGCCAAGGAGTTGCTTACCAATCTTGAGGCAGGAGGAATCCCTGTGAAGCGAGAGGATATTCTTTCCCTCATGGTCCTTCCTGTTTCTTATTGCTTTGACCAATCAAGCGGTCTTCTCTGAAGCTTCTCATTGTAAAATAGTACATTCTCCTCTAGGATATGTATAAGAATCTGTGAACAGGGAGCCCCATTTGTTAACCCAACTGCTCGCCGTCCAGCTCAACGAAGAAGATCTTTCTCTGGTGAGAAAGATAGTTGGGCGTATCCAGGTGCTTGCATCAGAAAACAGCAATGAGGCGCTTCACCTGCTGGAGCAACATGCTTCCATTGACCTGGTGATGATTGATATAGAGCGCTCATATCTACAGAGCCTCCAATTGCTCCACACGTTGGTCTACAGGTCACAGCAGGAGCCCCTGAAAATCATTGTTCTTGGTGAGCCGCATCTACTCCAGCAGAAGAAACGGGTATTTGACCTGGATATCGTGACGATCTTGACAAAACCCCTGCAAGAAACACAACTGAGAGAAATCCTCGAGAGGGCGGTGTTGAAGCAGGATGAAGATTCAAAGCAACAAAATTTACAGGAGCAGGCACACCTGTTCAATGCCATATTCTACCAAGCTCCTATTGGTATTTCCATTTCTCATCGGGTTGACCTGGGGGTTGAACCCGGTAGGGAACAGTTCGATGTTAATCCCATGTATGAGAAAATTACGGGGAGAAGCATGGAAGAGGTCCTTAGGATTGGCTGGACAACAATCACCCATCCTGATGATCTGCCTAGAGAGCTGGAGTATTTCAAGCGGCTGAAGCAAGGTGAGCTGGAAGACTACAGCTTGGAGAAACGGTTTATTCGTCCAGATGGTTCAATCGTCTGGGTAGAGATGACGGTGGCTCCCTTGCAAGCAAGTGACAGCCGACTCTTTGCCCATATCTGTCTTATGCAGGATATTACGAAACGAAAAGAAGCTGAACGACTGCTTGCAGAGAGTGAACGCAGTAAATCAGCACTGCTCTCACACTTGCCTGGAATGGCATATCGATCCCGTTACGATGCTCATTGGACCATGTTGTATGTCTCGGCAGGATGTGAAACATTAACAGGCTATACCCCTGACCAGCTGATAAACAACCGTGATATTTCTTACAATGATGTGATTGTGCTCTCCTATCGACAGAAAGTCTACAGCGAATGGAAGTGGGCAATACATGAGAATAAGCCTTTTGAGTTGGAGTATGAGATACTTACCGCCCAAGGAACCCGTAAATGGGTTTGGGAGATGGGACAGGCAGCCTTTACCGATGATGGTGATATAGAAGCCCTGGAAGGGATCATCCTCGATATCACTGACAGGAAACTCATGGAGCAGAATCTTGCTTATCGGGATGTACATGACCTGTGGACCGGATTGTACAATCGAAGATACCTTGAGCAACTGTTGCGTCAGGATATCAAGGCAAGGAAGAGAGCCAAACGAGCCATCATCTCGATCAATCTGGGTGTACTGAATGCAAAGAGTATTGCCTATGGCTACCAATACAGCCAGGATATCATGAAGAAAGTAGCAGAGGGCTTGAGTATCCTCTGCAACGAACTTGCTGTATTGTGTATTACCCATGAGTATCGATTTGTGTTCTATCTTAGGTCCTATGATGAGAGACAGAACCTTTTGATGCTTTGCAAGAAGATTGAAAGTACCTTGGAATATATTGTATCTCTTGAAAGAATTCCCTATGGATTGGGAGTTCTGGAGATTGATGAGTCCAATCAAGAAAACGTAGATCAGTTGCTCAGAAATATCTTGATAGCCTCCCAACGTTCCGTTGCTCTCTATGATGGAGAGGCAGAGGCCTGTTTCTTTGATGAGAGTATGGAAATAGAGGTCCAGCGGGAAGCAACACTCTCTGCACTTCTTTCAAGGATAGTCTCGGGAAAGAGCCCAGACTGCTTATTCCTGCAATACCAACCCATCATAGATATGCGGACCGGAGGTATCTGTGGGTTTGAGGCTTTGGCGCGAATGAAGTGCGCGGATATGGATGTGATCCCGCCTTTGCAGTTC
>NZ_JAEKNT010000099.1 GCF_016406725.1 Sphaerochaeta sp. S2
AAGCAATACGACGCACTTTCCATCGTGTTGCTTGGGCAAATAGGGTCCATCCAACTCGAACTCTTGTTGTTTGAACAAGCAAGGCAATCCTTTGATGAAGCGCTGAGATTGGGATATGAGGAGAAATCAGGGTATGCCACTTCCTGCAGCATCGCTTGGATAGGTAAGGGGTTGCTCGCTCTTTATTCAGGAATGAGAGAGGATGCAGAGGAGTAACTGTTACGAGGCCTTGCCTCTGCAAAGGGATACTCGTTCTATCTTTCTCTCCATGCACAACTTGCACTTGTTGAGTTCTATATAGTGAGTAATCGTCATGAGGAAGCCGTACGGTTGCTTCGCGATGCAGGTAAGCAAGCCTATGAGTACGATGTTACTTCTATAGATGACCGTTTCATAGAGGCAATGTATGCCATGGCACAAAGACGTGTTGGTGACATTCCTGCGTTGGAAATGTGGGTACATAAGCACCAGGAGAAGGAAGTACAACAGGATACCCTTTTTGATCTCTTTGTGTTGGAAGAACGACAAGTGCTTGGGTACTACCAGATAACGGGGCAACAGGAGAAAGCTGTTGCTCTCTATGCTTCTTTACAATCAGAGCTCAAGAAGAAACATCGGTTGTTGCTCTCGATGATCCTCTCAATGGAATTTGGTGACTATGAATCTCAACAAGTAGATTTCTCAAGAAGCCAGATCAGCGAGAAACATATCTCTGGCTTGCAGGAATTGTACGGAGTCAAACAAGAAGGAGAGGATCAACTCCTGACTGACCGTGAGCAAGAGGTCCTGCATTTGATCGGAAAGGGCTATATGAACAAGGAGATAGCAGGGATGATGAACATAACCGAACGAACAGTGAAGTGGCATGCCTCCAGGATCTATGAAAAGTTGCAGGTAAGCACTCGAACGGAGGCGGTTGCCGAGGCCCAAAATCTTGGAATTTTATAGTAGCTATGGTTGGTAAGGCAGCAAATGTCATATGAGGTGGAATCTATTTTACTTTCTTTTCTTCCAACTTATAACGGAAAGAAAGAAAGGAAGATCCTATGAATGAAAGTGGCATTCGAAGCCTGCTTCTGGAGACATCTGGAACTTCGTTTGAAGCATGCAGAAGCTTGGAACAAGATTTAACATTCATAACTTTGAAAGAGGAGATGGATAAGCGACAAATTGCCTTTGGTTCAGCCCAGATGGAAACCCTGAAAATGATAGGCTCGGATAAACTTTTTACCAATCTTGCCATGTTGCTTTCCGATCAATGTTCGTATACCTGTAAGGTGGCTGTATTTCAGGGTCGGGATTCTGCAGTCTTTCGCGATAGGAAAGAATTTTCTGGATCTGTTCTGAAACAGCTTTCAGATGTGTATAGATTTCTTGCTACTTACAATAAAACAAAAGCACGATTCAACGGGCTGTTGCGGGAAGATACCTTGGATTATCCACAAGAAGCTATTCGTGAGGCACTATTGAACAGCATTATTCATCGTGACTATCTTTTTTCAGGAAGTACGATTATCAATGTATTTGATGATCGTATTGAATTTGTATCTCTTGGAGGTTTGGTGAGAGGCCTTTCCATGGAGGCCATAACAATGGGAGTTTCTCAGTCAAGAAATCCTAATTTGGCTTCAGTGTTTTATCGTCTACAGTTAGTGGAAAGTTACGGGACTGGTATTCGAAAGATTATGCATCTCTATAAGGAATATCTAAGAAAACCTGAATTTAAAGCTGCTGAAGGTGCATTCTCATGTGTCCTCCCAAATAGCAATGAAGAAGGCATGTATACCCAGAAATATGACTATCATGAGGATAGCGTTGGGGAGTCTCTGAATGCGGAGAAGGCATCCATTCTATACCATGCTAAAGCAAGAGGTTCCATTTCCAGGAAAGAAGTGGAGGATCTTGTCGGGCTGAAGACAACAAAAGCATTTAGACTGCTCAAGGAGCTGTGTGCTGAAGGACAACTCACGCAACAGACTTGTGGGAAATTCACCCGATATATTCCCCTTGGGGAGTAAGGATCAACATAGTTCTTCAAGCATTACCTCGTAATAAGATGACCTAATCGTAGTTGCATTGCCTGTATCGCTCCGGCATACTAACAGGGAAGGAGTTAAGCATGAGTTCAAAGCAAGATGGATTTGAGGTAGTGGCTGAGGGTGTGAAGCGGAAGATTCTCTCCTATAATGAGACAATCATGGCAGTAGAAGTCCACTTCGAAACAGGTGGAGTTGGTTCCGTTCACTCCCATCCCCATACCCAGTTGACCTATGTGTTGGAGGGCTCTTTTACCTTTACCATCGATGGAAAGTCTGTCCAGGTTTCTAAGGGAGATACCCTTGTCTTTGAACCAGATGTAAAGCATGGGACCACCTGCCTGGAGAAGGGAGTGGTCTTGGATGTATTCACTCCATACAGGGAAGATTTTGTGGGGTGAGATTTATAAAAAATATAGCCTTAATCTTATCTTATTGGGTTTTTGAACTCGAATAGTAGTCATGATGGAGCGTGACGCAAAAGACCAGATGATTAGAAAACTCCAATTGGAGAATAAATCATTACGCTCAGAAAATGAACGATTACGATCTCTGTTACAAACATCTCGGACTATCGATGATGCAGAGGTTCTTGAAAGTACAGTGAAAGAAAGGCGGCTGAAACGGCTTGAACTGTATCGCGCTTACTTCCGAGGGCGCACTGATGTATATGCACAACGATGGTTTAACAAACAGGGAAAGAAACAATATAGTCCAGTAAACCAACGTAGATATATGAAGTGGAATGATGCTAAGCACCGATATATTGTATCAGCTCCTACAGGAGTCTCTCCCTATGAGCCTCTTACTGATGAGGTGCTTGTACGTCATTTATCCACAAAAGAAGATAATAATGGAGAAGATGTTTCTATTGGTTTGTATATTATTGTAAACGATGATGAATGTTATCTTTCTGCGATAGATTTTGATGGAGATTCCTGGCAGAAGGATGTGTTGCAATCTATTCAGGTCATTGACTCATATGG
>NZ_JAEKNT010000100.1 GCF_016406725.1 Sphaerochaeta sp. S2
ATGCAAGTATTTGCTTTGTAAACACTTATTTATTCGTTATTTTACCAGTTTTTCAGGATTTTTTATTAATTTAGACTACTCAATTTCGTCAATTTTTACCAAAGATATGCACACTCGCATTTTCAACAATACCGTTGATTATTATGCCATTTAGTTTTGGGGTTCGGGGGTTTTCTTCGTTTTTGTTACAGCCTTCTTGGAGCTGTAATGGGTGCTCTTTCTGACCTTTTTCCCGTGCTCATCAATCTCGATGTTGGAGCGTTTCGCCTTCAGTTTCTGCACGCGATTGAACTGTCGTTCATGGATGATGGGGATGTGATGGTTGCGTGACCGGTGGACCTCGAACGGGTCACGGGCTTTTCTCTTGGTGGAAGGGAACTCTGCAGACTCTGTCTCTCCATAGACTGAGGTGCCGGTATATTTCTCGTTGGTGAGGATGTTCTCGATCGTCTTCACCGGCCATTTCTTCTTACCCGTTGGTGAGGGAACCTTGAGGGCTTCCAGTTCCTTCTTGATCCTCACGATACTCCAGCCTTGCTCGTACCAATCAAAGATCTTCAGGACTATCCTGGCCTCAGCGATGTTGAGGATGAGTCCTTCCTCCTCATTACGATCATACCCATAGCACCTGCGGGAGAATGCCGGGGAGTCAGGATCCATGGTGCTTCTTCGAAGACCCCACTTGATGTTCTCGCTCTTGTTCTCACTCTCAGCCTGGGCTATACCCGCATGGAGTGTAAGCAGCAACTCCCCTGCCTGGCTGAGGAGGTGTATCTGCTCGTTGTAGAAAAAGACATCCACCTTCAGCTCTTTGAGACGCCTGAGCGTCACCAGAAAATCAACGCAGTTGCGTCCGAAGCGGCTGATGGACTTGGTGTAGATCATATCAATCTTCCCCGCCTCACAGTCGGCCAGCAGGCTCTGGAAGCCAGGACGCGAGCTGATGGTCCTACCAGACTTGATGTCGGTATAGGTACCGACATATTCCCAAGCGGGATTATCCAGGATGTCCTC
>NZ_JAEKNT010000101.1 GCF_016406725.1 Sphaerochaeta sp. S2
GGATAACAAAGTTGATAGATTATGCGAAAGCTATGAATATAAAGAAGAAAGTTGATCGAATCATAGGGATGTGGATGTAATGATGAATGAAAAGTCAATTTTACAAAAGTTGAAGAATGAATCAAGAAAGAAAAAGTTGCCATATCAATTTATATTGCAATTGTTTTGCCAGGAAGAGTTCCTACGTAGATTATCATATTCAAAACATAAAAACAGTTTGATCTTAAAGGGCGGT
The DNA here is from genome assembly GCF_016406725.1 of Sphaerochaeta sp. S2. Lineage (GTDB taxonomy): Bacteria > Spirochaetota > Spirochaetia > Sphaerochaetales > Sphaerochaetaceae > Sphaerochaeta. The sequence continues at coordinate 236 of NZ_JAEKNT010000101.1, forward strand.
TTATTTCTATTTGCATTCAATGATCTAGACGGTAGACCTACAATGGATATTGATTTTTTAGGGAACAATGTATCAAATGATACAAATGAAATGAAAGTCATGATTGATGATATCATTAAAACTAAAACTGACAATAGTTTTATTGAATTACAGGTAAAATCAGTAGAGAGAATTACTGAACAAAAAGAGTATCCTGGGATTAGACTGAAGGTTGTGGCTACAATTTTGAACACAAGGACGCCATTTGACATCGATATTGGCATAGGCGATGTCGTAGTTCCTCGAATAGACTCTATAAATATCCCAACACAATTAGAGAGTTTTGATTCTCCTAATGTTAAATCATACACTCTTGAATCTACCATTGCAGAGAAGTTAGAGGCAATGTTTAGTCGAATGGAAGCGACTAGTCGAATGAAGGACTATTATGATATCCACTACCTTTTGTCAAGATATAATTTTGATGGTGAAACACTGAGTAATGCAATCTATGAGACCTTTAGAAACAGGCAGACAGAATGTACAATAGGAAGCTTAGAAAGAATATCTGGGATATATGAAATTGATGAGATGATTAGAAGATGGAATGCTTTCACGAAGAAAACATTGGGAATCGAATTACCATTCAACGAAGTAGTGGAAGGGATTGTAGATTTTGTTAGAGAACCAATCCAGTCTGTTGAGAAAGGTGAATATCTCAAAAAGAGTTGGAATCACGATGAAAGAAAATACATGGCGTAGATGAACTTCCCAACATTTTCCCAACAATGTTATAGATTGATATCAGTTAA
>NZ_JAEKNT010000102.1 GCF_016406725.1 Sphaerochaeta sp. S2
GCATCGAGTAAGTCTACCATGTATTTCCCACCTCCGTTTCTTGTGGTAACCCAGGCAATCCTTGCTCCTGTCTCCGATACAGCACTTTCCCATACTGCAAGTCTCAACAACAAGACCGTTGGCGTGCAGCTGGGCACCACCTGCCATATCTTCCTTGATGATATTGACCAGAGTCGTGATGACTTCAGTGTAACCATCAAGGCATATGATGAGGTTGGCTTTGCCATCGAGGATATGCTCAACGGCAATCTTGATGCAGTGGTTACCGACTCTGTCATCGCCAGTGACTTCGTCATGACCAATGACAACTATGCCAGCAAACTGAAGATCACCGGTAGCGCAAGTGACTTGGGAGAGCCTGAGCCGATTGCCATTGCAACCCTGAAGGGTAACAGTGAGGTACTTGACCTGGTCAACAATGGTTTGAAGACCATGGAAGAGAATGGAACAATGGATGCACTGAAAGAGAAGTGGGGCATCATCTAAACAGACCTTGTTTCACTATTGTTGCAGCCGCCGTGAGGCGGCTGTACTGTTTATAGGGAATATGTGAATAATTATACAGATTAGCTTGACTTTACATGCATAATTATGTAGTACTTCCCTTATATCAGTAGAATGTGAGAATATATGGAAAAACAACCATTTGATAATGAAACAATGAAAATGCAGAAGATACGGGACCAGGTTGTCTCTGTAGACCCAACTGCACAGAAAAAAAAGGTACTTACCATCCAGATGACCGATGGAGTGCTCATTCCGCGTAAGGATGATGGACATGTACTGAATTCATGGAGGATTACCTTCTTCAGTGCTATCCTCTTGCTTACTGGCTTGGTTATGTTCAAACCCCAACCTTATCGTGATATTTTCATGGTGACCATCAAGGGAACCCCTGTAACATTCCAAGCTACCATCTTTGCAATTTTGGGTGCCTTGATTATCGGAACCGTCACTGGCCTTGGTTCGGTGAGTAAACGGCGCTGGGTCAATATGCTCAGCGGTGTTTATGTGGAATTGATTCGGGGTATTCC
>NZ_JAEKNT010000103.1 GCF_016406725.1 Sphaerochaeta sp. S2
CACTTATTCCTGCTTTCTCAGCAATGATATTGATGTTTGCATGGTCAAACCCTTGGCTTGCAAACTCACTGATTGCAGTCTGTAAAATCATGAGTTTCTTCTCTTCAGAGAGATTGTCGAATGTAGCCTTGGTAAGTTTTCTCTTAGTTTCTCCCATGGAATATCCTTGACACTCAGATATGGTGAGTGAGTACTCACTCACTTCTGAGTATAGCACGGTACTTCCTTAGGTCAAGAAAACTTTTTTATTGTAAGATAATAAGTTACATTTTTTTCGATTATTCAGAAATACACCACAATAGCCTTATCTATCGATACCTAAGAACCTTGTCCCCTTTACGGTTCTGTTCCTTGAGTCTACACTGTCAGAGATAGTATGTAATTACAAAAAGGAGTAAGAACATGGCAAAGGATCCAAAAGCAACGCTTGGAGTACTCGCTTCGACAAAGATTCAGCAACTGCTGATTGCTCTCTTGTTCATTTCAATGGGTATGATGGGATTCGCATCTGCCTCAGGTGCTGGTAGCCAGCTCTCTCGTGAACTTTCCAATATGTTTGGTGGGGACCGGGAACTCCTACTCTACATTCTCTCTGCCCTTGAACTATTGTGCGGAATCTTCCTCGTTGTACAATTCTTCATGAAGGGAGTCGCCGATAAGTTTGGTAAGCTTGCACTGACCATTATCCTGGTTTTCTGGCTTGCTTTGATCGTCATACTCGATATCCTGACCATCGACTTTGGTGGTTTCAGAGGGTCTGACTGGTTCTCCTGGATTGAACAAGTCGTACTGCACCTCATCGTATTGGCAAGCATAGTGCAATTGCAGAAGTGAAAATGCTTACCAAGTAACTTGTCAATACCTGTATTGATACAACCTAGCGCGAATTCACCCGTACTGATCTGGGTGTTCGCGCTCTTTTTTTTTGCTTCATAGGGACTTGTTTCTCTGGTTTACGATTCGTAATTTATTTTGTATATTATAGTTATGGATATTGACGGATTCGACGTACTACGAATGTAAAAGGAGAAAAGCATGGCATATGAAATTGCACAGCGTTTCCCAGATGAAGTATTGTACCAAGATGAAGGTCCCTTTGTTTCGCTCTATCAACCAACACATAGACGTTTTCCGGAAAACAAACAGGATCCTATTGTATTTAAGAATCTGCTTCGAACAGTAGTAACATCACTGAGCAAGAACTATGAGAAAGATATTGTCACCCAAATCATGGAGCCGTTCCAGGAGCTGGAGGAAGATACACCATTCTGGAACAACACATCAGAGGGCATTGCTGTCCTTGCAAGCAGGAACAGATGTATTGTGTATAATCTCCAGATACCTGTTAAGGAATTTGCCACAGTTGCAGACAGTTTTCACATAAAGCCTTTGATCAAAGCGTTCCAATCAACGGAAAACTATCAATTATTGGGGTTGAGCAGCACTCAATTCACGCTTTATCAAGGTGACCGTAATGGATTCTCACAAGTCACCCTACCCTCTGGTACACCTCGCACATTGGAAGAGGTGTTAGGGGATCAACTGACAGATTCTTATTTGTCACATGGTTCGTATGGAGGGACTGGAAGCCACACCATGTATCATGGACACGGGGATGCAAAGCAGGAGAGAGACAATGATACCGAAAAGTTCTTCAGGTATGTGGACCGATTCGTACTCGACCACTATTCAAAACCATCGAAACTCCCGCTGATCGTTGTTTCACTTCCAGAGTTGTTTTCCCTTTTCAAGAACCTCAGCAATAATCCGTATGTGTTGGATGAGGGTATTGAAAACGCCTATGATTCATTGGACAAGGATGCGCTAAAGGCCAAGGCCTTGGAAATTATCAAACCGATCAATCTAAGGA
>NZ_JAEKNT010000104.1 GCF_016406725.1 Sphaerochaeta sp. S2
ATGCAGGACACACAGTCATCAATGACAAGGGCAAGTTCGCCCTCCATATCATCCCGTCCGGTATCTTCAATCCTGAGACCATGAACATCGTGGGAGCAGGGACTGTCGTCAATTTCGAGACCATGAGTGAAGAGCTACAGACCATCACCGCCAAGGGTGTAACGGTGGACAATCTGTTCATCGACGTACGTGCCCACCTGATCATGCCATACCACCGGGCACTTGATGGTGCCCAGGAGCAATCCAAGAGTGACAAGATGCAGATCGGTACAACAAAGCGTGGTATTGGACCTTGTTACAGTGACAAAGCCACCCGTAGCGGTATCAGGGCAGCAGATCTCCTCGATGAGGACCGACTCAGGAACCGCATTGAGATGGCTCTCCCCCAGAAGAATCGTGAACTTGCCTACTTCGGCCTGAAAGAGTACACCGTTGATGAGATCATGGAACTCTGCAAAAAGTGGAAAGAGACCTACGGAGATAAGATCATCGACACCCTTCCCGTGGTACGTCAGGCGTACGAAGAGGGCCGTAAGATTCTTCTTGAAGGTCAGCTTGGTGTCATGAGAGACCTTGACTGGGGCATCTACCCCTACACCACAAGCAGCAGCCCTACCTCTGGAGGGGCAGCTAATGGAAGCGGCCTCGGCCCAAGAAGGATTGATGAGGTCATTGGAGTGACCAAGGTCTACTCAACCAGTGTTGGTGGCGGTCCATTCATGACAGAACTGTTTGACGAAAATGCAGAGAAATTGCGTAGTGTCGGTGGTGAATATGGTGCAACAACCGGTCGCCCTCGTCGTTGCGGATGGTTTGATGCAGTTGCCACCGAATTCTCTTGCTGGATAAACGGCTTTACCTCCATCGCCCTTACCAAACTTGATGTCCTTGATGGATTTGAGAAGATCAAGGTATGTACGGGCTACCGGGTAAACGGAGAAGTCATCAACTACCTTCCCGAGACTGCCCAGCAGGAAATTGCCGAGCCAATCTATGAAGAGTACGATGGCTGGATGAGTGATACGAGTAATGCCCGCAAGTGGGAAGACCTGCCAAAGAATGCGCAAATCTACTGCAAGCGTCTTGCAGAGTTGGTAGGTGCACCGATCAAGTTCATCTCGGTCGGACCTGAGCGAGATCAGATCATTATCATGTAACTACTGGTTTTCTTGTATCAAAGGCTCTTCTTCGGAAGGGCCTTTTTCTTTGGGATAAGAAAAAATGATAAAACTTTTTCATTAGTTATTGACATATGCCAATAACCTCACTACACTAAAGATAGTTACTGACATATGTCGATAACAATTATTATACCAAGGAGGCACAATATGCCAAGAAGAAATGGAACAGGCCCTATGGGCAACGGACCAATGACTGGAAGAGGCATGGGATACTGCCGTGGCGGAGCCGGAGTCGGCTACGGTTATGGCATGGGACGTGGTGCAGGTTTCGGCCGAGGACTCGGCTGGGGAATGTACGCTACTCCCGTCGCTCCCATCTCCCTTGCTGAACGCAAGCGAATCCTTGAGGATGAACTCAAACAACTTGAAGCTCAGATGAAAGAGAGTAACGAATAGGAGGAGCTATGCCCCGTCCACGTAAATGGAGAAACGTCTGCGCACTTCCCCAAATCACCAAGTTCGGGCCCCTCGGTGCCCCCTTGGATGAAACCCCATCCATTATCATGACCGTTGATGAGTATGAAACCATACGCCTCATCGACCAGGAAGGATTGACCCAAGAGATGTGCGCTGGACAGATGAATGTTGCCAGGACTACGGTCCAAGGCATCTATGAAAGCGCCAGAAGAAAACTGGCAGAATCACTGGTGGAGGGCAAGCTGCTCTTCATTGAGGGTGGCGAGTACCACCTGAATGACCATGGGGGTCCCCATCACTACGGCTGCGGTCGTGGATGCAGAATGGGCCGGGGTCGTCACCAACATAGACAAGGAGATATACCTCAATGATTGTAGCAGTACCCGCAGAAGAAAAGAGCTTGGACAGCGCCATTTGTGTATCGTTTGGACGAGCACCCATTTATTGTCTCTATGATACAGAAAAAGAGACCAGTACCTTTTTGGACAACAAAGCAGCTGAAGCTTCAGGGGGAGCAGGAATCCAGGCCGCACAATTCCTCGCTGACCAGAAGATCGACAGCCTGATCACCTTCCGCTTGGGCGAGAATGCCTCGAAAGTACTGATTGCTGCAAACATCAGCATCCTCAAGGCACTCAACTTGAGCATAGCTGACAATATTGCCAACCTTCTGGAAGGCAAACTTACCTCCCTGAACGAAGTACATCCTGGATATCATCATGCACACTAAGGCTACCATTGCAGTTCTCAGTGGTAAGGGAGGAACAGGGAAGACCCTGGTCTCCGTTAATCTTGCCGCTGTGGCAGCAAATGCGACCTATATCGATTGTGATACGGAAGAGCCGAACGGACATATCTTCATCAAACCAACCATTGTAGAGGAGTATGTCATATCTGAACCAAAGCCAGTGGTAAATCAGGATCTTTGTGATGGTTGCAGGATATGTGTGGACGCCTGTGCTTTCAATGCCTTGGCACTCATTGGAAAGAACCTCTTGGTCTTCGATGAGATCTGTCATTCCTGTGGGCTATGTACATACATCTGCCCGAAAGGAGCACTTCACGAGGAGCAACGTCCACTGGGCGTGGTTAAGCGGGGCAGGAAGGATGGAATCACCTTTCTCGCGGGTGAGATGAATGTTGGGGAAAGTTCTGCAGTGCCCATTATCAAGGCACTGATGAGAGAGAAGAAAACCGATTTGGTCATCATCGACAGTCCCCCTGGTAGTGGG
>NZ_JAEKNT010000105.1 GCF_016406725.1 Sphaerochaeta sp. S2
GGTGCTATCTGCTGGGATCAAGAGTCAAATAAGCTGGGAATCTACAGATGGATACGTGCTGGGCCTTGGGGGAGCTCTTGCCCTCTCCTATGAATTCATCAAAAGAGGAGGGGTGCTTTTCCTGGAAAGCTCGTACCTTCCATGGATCACAACACAGGGGTCCCTCTCCACCAATCTGGGCGAAAAACAACTCAATCAGTGGATACGCTTGGGGTATCGTCAGGCATTCTAAGGGCTGTACATTATTGACAAAAATCTCTATGATTAGATAGTTGTAGCAAAGTGACCTTTTACAATCAAGGAGTTACGAGGTGAGCATTCCACTCAACAGTCTTATTGACTATGAAGATAATATCTACCAGATAACCTGTGTAGCCATCAAAGAAGCCAATATCTTGAGCAATCCAGGATGTGGTGGTGAAGAGATTGAGAAAAACAATGGCAAGATTGTCAGCGAAGTCCTCACAAGAGCGCTCAAAGGTGAAATCCATTTCGAAGAGTCTGACGAGTAGCAAAGCTTTCAGCCACATTATTTTTCTCTTCGGTCCCACAGGGGTCGGAAAAACAGAACTTCTGCTGGATCTCGATCCGCAGAGGTTTTCTGTTATCAACGCAGACTCCATCCAAGTTTACCGGCATCTGGATATAGGTTCGGCAAAAGCCTCCAAGGAAGTACAGGATGCGATAACTCACCATCTCATTGATGTAAAGGACCCATGGGAGCAGTTCAGTGTAGGGGATTTCATCACCTATGCAGATGAGGCATGTGAGAAGATCCACCGGGAAGGGAAAATCCCCGTCATCAGTGGTGGAACCGCCTATTATTTCAAACATTTTCTCTATGGTCTCAGCGAGGCCCCTCCCAGTGATGAATCCATTCGAGCCCAAGTATCTGCAGAGATTGAAGCAAAGGGAAATGAGTGGGCATATACACGTCTTGGTGAGGTGGATCCCATCTCTGCCCAGCGAATTCATCCCAGTGATATGTACAGGGTGAGCAGGGCCTTGGAAGTCTATGAGGCAAGTGGTAAACCCCTAAGCAGCTTCTCTCTCCCCACTGCTGCCAGAAATGGTATGCAGCCTCTTGTTATCGGCTTGGTGCGTGATAGCGCTCTTCTCCGCAGCAGGCTTAGCCTGAGGATCAAGATGATGTTCGACGATGGCCTAGAGGATGAGATCCGTTCCCTTTTACGGATGGGAGCTGAAAGTTCCTGGCCTGGATTGCAAGGTATCGGCTACAAGGAGTTCTTTCAGGCAATGGAACATGGCGAGTGGTCCCGTTCCATCATTGCCGACCAGATAGAGAGAAACAGCCGTTTCTATGCGAAACGGCAGATGACATTTTTCAAAAGCTTTTCAGAAGTACTGTGGATGGATCCTGCTGATAAGGAATCCATACTTACTGAGATTGAGCAGTATTGCTGTTCTTGATGTAGGTTTCCACCATCAGCTTTTCCAACGGTTGGACCGAGGCTCTGCCGATATCGGTGATCTCGTACCATCCCCTCTCTCCCATTTCAACAGAGAATTCCTGATTCAGTTC
>NZ_JAEKNT010000106.1 GCF_016406725.1 Sphaerochaeta sp. S2
GGGTAAACTCTCCTTTGAGTTCGATGTTTCCTACTACCCCACCAAGAAACATATTACGCCTCTGCCGAGTTGAGTAGTGAGGATATTCCTTCCACTCAGTCATTTGATTCAGGACCTTAAAATTTAGGGGGAGAACCTGGACTTCTTCAACAATCCCATATAAAAGGCAAAGTATCTCCAATCGCCTCTTGAAACAGGAGAATAAGGAAAGACTTGTGAACGAATCAGCATATGTGCCTTGATGCTTGAATCTGAGTGGACTCTGGAGACGAATGAGAAGAGATCCTTCATAGGTGCTATCCTGTTGTTCACTTGAAGGAACCCAAGTCTTAATTGCATTCTGGTAATTGAGGAAATCAGCATCTTCAAGGAGTTCTACCCCATCTGACGAAATAGACTCAATAGTATACCGAATCCGGTCACGACCAAAACCACGGGATTGGCCTCGAAGGAAAGCACCATAGATGTACGACGTATAGGCTATGGTCTTGCCAAGCACAAGCACAGTGAATGTCAAAGAATTTTCTTTTGGTCTGGACCAATCGTCCATGTAGAGAACAAAAGGGTGTGGCGCCCTGTTCCGCCCATAGTACATCTGATTATCTTTTTGCAGTATGGTATCAAAAACCTGTGCATATATACAACTTCCATTATGTTCACATTCTGGACACGTGTTTCTCCGGGCGATACAACAAATGTCATGGAGATTCAACCCCAATATACTTCTGAGAATAAATGCAGGAGGAACCCCATATTCGACCGGCTTCTCAAAAGAAATTGTCAAGGTGAGAGGTATATATTGAATCTGTGGAAATGGTCTCATTAATTAATTATATCACTTTTTGGTGGTAATTAATTAATAATCTATTGGAATTTCTGCTAATGGTACAAGTATTCATTCTTGAACTCTGATGGATTTATCCAATATTTCCAATGTACTCAGCAAAGTATGATACCAGAGTTGTTTCATATTGGAAGCATCCATCTATTTCCTGGCACTCCCCCGCAGCATAAATCCCAGCAAACAACCACTCATCCTTACCAATGAACACGAAGGATAGGATCATCGGCCTGGGGAAATTGGGCTTAGTCTGTTGGGATTGCCAACCCTCAAATTCCCCTTCCGATAATTGTACCCAGGGTTCATCCCTATATTTCACAATAATAGCCATGTACAGCTTGAAATCCTTCAGATAAAGTGACTTCTGATTAAGCAACTCGGAAAAAATCATTCATCAGCCTCCAAAGAAGGAAAGATGCTTTCAAACCAAATGTCTGCAATACAAAATAGCATTAGCTCCGTCTCATTTCATATTACTTTCAGGCGACATTAGCAGAAAAGCCTCCCTTGCCCCAGCGCATTCATAGATTGGATACTTGGATTGCAGCTTGGCAAGATTCAAATAAGCATCCAGGAAGAAATCACCGTTGGAATCCTTTGAGAATACCCCATAGCGCAAACCATCGGTGACAATCAAACGTCTGCAATTTTGTTTCTCAGATGCATATTCCTGTGCCTGGGACTTTGCAGTAAGACAAGAGTTATTAAGCTTCTTCACCTCAACCACAACCGAAAGGTTGCCATTTTCCCTTGGAAGCTCTGAGAACAAAGCCACATCTACCCGGTGCCACTCTACGGCCATCTTTTGTGGAGTCCAGCCGATAGACCTCAGCAAAGGTATCACAAGATATGCTACTGTCTCATATTCAGAAGGATTAATACCTTGCTGTTTGTACCATTTTGCTATACGAATCAATTCCCCGATGTCTCCCTGAAGCCTATTTATGGATGCACTCGACATTCCTTTATCATAAAGGTATTCAGATACATCGAACATCTCAAGGGCAAAGTCCATCCCAGGCTCTGCAGAGTCAAGGATCTCTGGAAGAGATGCATTGAAAGCTTTCTCGGGAATCACCAGTTCCCTCAGCCAGTCCTCGACAACCTTGGAATTCAGCAACTGGGTCGTATCTCCAAGCTTCAAGGAATACGTCTCAAATTTCTTTGGATTCTCGGGGGATTTCCACAACCAACGAACCCTTCTGCAATGTTGAAGGTCCCATCCATCAACGTCGCCGAAAGCCTCCAACCATTCATATCCCCCAACTATTTCTCCTACAGCCAGAATCGACGAAGTCCCCAAGCGTAAAACGACAAGGTCTCCACTCTGCATTTCTTCATTGAATCGCCTCAGACCAGTAACCTTCTTGGCACTCAACTTTTCTTCATGAAGAACAGCTTGACATTCCGACCATTTCCCAGCATGCCCTGGACCATTGAGAATCACACCCCACCTCAGGCATAGAGCCGAATAGTCACGATTGGTATCTCCTGCCGCTTGCTGCCAAATTTTCCGATTCAAAATATCCATTACTACCTCCCATTCAAATTGTGAGATCTATCAAAACGGCATCTTCTCCACTCCCCGATTGAAGCCTACTCTCCGAGTTCATCGATGATGACTCATTATCTCTGCCACTATAGAATTTAACCCCTCTTAACTTACATATGTCTCTTTTCAATGCAAAACCACCAACGCAGCTATACAACCACTCCTTTGGATGAATTTTGATGTCAACGAAATGATCAACTCTGGCATTACGGTACATAGGCAGGGTTTTAAGTGTTTCCAGATCCATGGTTTCAACCGACCTGTATATCAGTTCAGCCAATGCTAGCCGTTCTTCCTTGTGCTTGGGATCTAATTCATCATATATATCATCAGCCATCAGCCAAATCTCTCCGTATCGGCGCTTTACATCGTGGTCTATACTTTCGGCTCTTTTGAGCAACTCTTCATCGACATGGTCTAGCACAGGGTCTTGGTTGGGAATGATCATGATGTTATTTGAATTCCCTGTTCTGTTACAGAATACCAATCTTTTTCTGATTAAAGGATCGCTTTCATTAGTTAATCGGGCTTGTAGTTCTGCATCCATACTTTCGAGTACAAAGACAGTTGCTTCATGGGCAGTTTCAGGATGTTCATTTGAATTATCTCCTCTATACCAGTTTCTGGGATCATGGATATCGAGTGAAGCTAGGTCTTCTGCAGTAACAGAATTAAGGATCTCAAGCAATGCATGTCCGAAATCCGTATAGAGATCATCATGCATATACTGTTTGCAATAAAGCTGGTGTATCGGTACCAGGAAGAATTGTCATATTTTCCAAAAAAACCGACTATTTATGCGTAAGCGCACTATAAATCACTATTCAAATCCTGTCTGAAAACCAATAGCCTCTCATCTATGGAGGCGAACAATGGATATCAATCTTGAGGATTATGATTTTTACATCAAGCCAGGGGTAACGGATATGAGGAAAGGATCCCCCAGCCTGGCATACATCGTTCAGAACGAGATGAGACTCGAGCCCTTTTCCAAGTCGGTGTTCTTGTTTTGCGGCGGAACCAGGAGAACGATAAAGGCAATTGTCTGGGACCGCAACGGCTGGGTCGAGATCATCAAGCGGCTTGAATGTGGCTCATCGTTCAGATGGCCCAACACCGAGGAAGAGGCGCTCCAGGTGGAAATTCCAGACCTGCTCCTGTTGCTGAAAGGCTATGATGTCTGGAGAAGGTTTCCCGTTCTCAATCCAAGATATGTAGGCTAAAATGATGTCCTGAAATACCTTATTTATGCCAAATCTATTGAGCAAACCTTCGTTTTCTGCTATCATTCATCCATGGACGATATGAAGATCACGAAGGAAAACCTAGCCCGGATGTCACGTGAGGACCTTGCTGCATTGGCTCTCAACCTTTCTTCGATCGTTCAGAAAAAGGATGAGGAAATCGCTAATCTCAGGGAGCTGTACAAGCTCAGGACAGCAGAGCGATACCTCCCCTCATCCGAACAGATCGGCTGGTTGTTCCAGGAACTTGAGATCCTGGATGCAGTGCTTTCGGAAATTCCCGGGAAAGAGGAAGCCACCGAGGTTGCGGCACACAGCCGGAAGAAGCGCCCAAGGGTCAATGCCTGCACAGCACCTGCCGGAACCCCTGTATGCGATGTATTCCATACCGAGGGATGTGACGATGTGATCACCGGCAATGACGGTATTTCCTACAAGCGGGTCGAGGACAAGGTGATCAGCAAGATTGCCGTCGTTCCCCGCAAGATCGTGGTCGAGCGCCATCACTATCCCCAGTACCGCACACTTGATGTGGAAGCGGACAGGGACAACAACAAGAGGATCCTCTTTCCTTCCAAAACATCGACGCTAGGGGCATCCCCCAGCCTGGTGGCGGGTGTGGTGGTCAGCAAGTTTGACGACCACCTTCCCCTGTACCGGCAGGAGGAAATCTTCCGCAGGGATGGCTACTTCCTCCCAAGGCAGAAGCTGGCCTCCTGGGTGATAACCTACTACGAGGAGTTGCTTCCCTTTGTGGAGTACCTCAAGAAGCGGGTCTACCGTTCGGCATTCATAAGCAAGGACGAGACCAGGGTCTCGGTGCTGAATGTGAAGGGCCCTTCGGGCAAGGTTTCGAAGAACGGGTTCATGTACATAACCATAGGCGACACCTACGACGTGCAGACGCGCAAGACCCAGAGTCTCGTGCTGCTGGACTACATCCAGGGCCGTTCACGTGAGGTATTGTTCGAGGATATGACCAAGCATGGCTACACATCCCACCTGATGACCGATGGGCTCAAGGGATATCTCACCTATGACAAGCATTGCGTCTGCTGGGTCCATGCAGTACGACAGCTGAAGAAGATCCTCAAGCTCAACAAGCATGACATGCATGCACTGGAGATTGTCAAGGAAGTGGCCAAGCTCTATGACATCGATGAGCAGTACAGGAAGATGCTCCGTTGCGGGGAAATCTCAACAGAGCAGTTCCTTGCCGCCAGAAAGCAGGAATCCGAAGAGGTCATCGACAATGTGTATGCCATGGCCGAGGACACCCGCAGGCAGTACTCCCCGAAAGGGGCGATGGGAAAGGCCCTTGACTACCTGTACACCTACAAGCCGTACATGAGGACCTACCTGGATGTTGTCGAGGCAACCCCTTCGAACAATTCGTGCGAATTGGTGGCCAAAGCATTTGCGACAGGTCGCAAAAATTGGCTTTTTTCCCAATCCGTCGATGGAGCAGATGCCTCAGCCTTCTTCTACTCAATGATAGAGACGGCCAAACGATCTTCCCTCAATCCAATGGATTATGTGGAGGCCCTCTGTACCTTCGGTCCCGGCTGCAGCACCGACGAGCAGCGTGAGGCCCTGCTGCCGTGGAACATTGATCTCTCAATACTGGATGAGCTGAGAAACAGGCGTTTGAATGCTAAACCTGATCCACAGAGAACCACGGTATACAACTTCGTTGGCGCCACTAGATAGAGCTCTCAATCCGTATGCCTTGAAGCAATTCCAGGAAATTGCCTGACAGGCTTACCTCGATTTTCGCACCAAAGACATGCACTACCAACTTCTGGTCCCCAGCCGGTTGTTTATCCAATGGCTTACCCAAACCGACGAAGGGAATGATAGGCTTGGGGTCGTAGTCTTCCTCATAATACCCATATGTATGCATCCACTTGTAGAAGGTGCTTCTTCCTATTCCTGCGGTTTGAGCGTATGACAAGAAGGATCCTTTTCCTTCTTCTCTGACGGCTTTTGCCCGCTCCAGGTGAGCAAGCTTCTCTTTCCTTGTATAGGTGTGATAGTGCATCGATTACTTCTCCTTTCCTTGATTGATGATTGTGTTCATTCTATTGAAGGAGATTCGGTTGATTAAGAGCGATTTATAGTGCGCTTACT
>NZ_JAEKNT010000107.1 GCF_016406725.1 Sphaerochaeta sp. S2
CAGTTGGAGAGCTGTAGCAAAATCCTATGGCCTGAATAGTAGTGCCTGTGCCCAAGCAGAGGGAGCATTCAACCTCAAAACATGAAGTTCTTTGAGGGGAGATGGAGGAAAACCTTCGCTGTTTCAAAGGAGATATAGCTCGGACTATAGATCATACCATCAACAGGGAAATGTGGATCAGAAAGGCTATCAGCATACACTCCATGGACAATCTGAATTATCTCACCCTTTTTTATCATCTGAGTGAGTTTTGCCTACGGGGAGGCATATGAGGACAGCTCATAGATCACATACTCCCGTGTTTTTAACACTATCCTATCTCCTATAAGTATGATTACATCATACTTTGCGGAGGGAGAAAGCATAATTTGGATACTATTCTGAAGAGAGTACTATCAAGCAAATAGAGTAGCCCTTGAACGTGAAGCTGCTGACAATACGCAAAGTATTTTTCCCGCTATATGTATACAATACGCAAAGTAATTTTCCCCTTCTACACTGACAATACGCAGAGTATCAAGTCACTTCACCCCGACACATGGGCAACCGCCTCCCAGCTTCGTTTGAGCAGAGCACTGACAGTTGTGTGGCGTCTGGCAAGGATCATGGTGTAGATCAGGTCCACCACCAAGAGTTGGGCGAATCGGGAGAGTGTAGCCCCCTCTCGAAAGAGCGACTCACTGTTCACGACATTGAGCGTGTAGTCTGCCTGACGAGAGAGTGAGTTCCCCCCGATACGGGTAATGGCAATGACGAGTGCCCCATTCTTCTTTGCCTCCCTGGCTACCTTGAGCACACTGCTTGACTCCCCTGAGTAAGATATGGCGATCAAGACCCCTTCACTTCTCAGGGCACAGGCCTCCACGATCTGCATATCACTGTCAGCAGTATAGACTGCATGGAGCCCTAGGCGGGCAAGCTTCTGCTGGAAGTCATAGGCTACAATACCTGATGCCCCGATACCTGCAATGAGCACATGGCTTGCTCCTAGGATTGCCTCAACGGAGGCTTCCAAGGCACCTGCATCCACCACTTCCTCAATACCAGAGAGACTTTCGCAGGTGGAGGAGACCACCATATGGACCAGCTCCCCTGTGGTAGTCTGCTCGGTAATCTTCTCGGTGGTTGTCTGTTCACTTGGCCGTTCTGAGGAGAAGACCTCCTTGGCCAAGGCCATGCGAAGATCAGTAAACCCCTTGTAGCCGAGACGGTTTGCCAAGCGCACACAGGCAGCGGCACTGCTGGAGCTATTTTGTGCAACTTCCTGAACCCCCATGGAAACAACCTGCATAGGATTTGCCAAGAGAAACTGGGCAACCTTCCGTTCACTGGGTGCCAGATTAGGCAACACCTGCTTGATCACATATAAACATCCACTCATGGGAAAAGCATACCATACTTCCAGGCAATATGAAAATATTTTTCAAAAATGAAATAAAATAAATGAAAATTCTTTTTGATTTTCCTTGACAACAGCCTAAACCGGGCTGAACATGGATATGAAAGCAACTACTTTGCTTACAACACAAAAGGAGATTTTTATGAAAAAACACGCACTGTTGGTACTCTGCATTGTCTTGGTCACCACCGGCATGCTCTTCGGCGCAGGAACCAAAGAAGCCGCAGCCGCAGAAACAGAGAAAACCGTACTCGAGTTCTGGACCTGGAGACCAGAGGATGTAGACTTCTATGAAGGCCAGATTGCTCGCTTTGAAGCAGCAAACCCTGACATCGATGTTGTCCAGACGGCCCACAAGAACACTGAATACAACACCATCCTGGCAGCCTCCCTCTCCGGAGGAGCTGGACCTGATGTATTCCAAGGAAGAGCCTATGGTGGCTTGGCAACCTTTGCAGACAGTGGATTCCTCGAACCCCTCGAGCAGTGGATGCCAGAGCTGAAGAACTATTCAGCAACAGCCCTCTTGGGTGCTACCAGCCCCACCGATGGAAAGATCTACGGAAGTCCTGCTGTCAGCCAGACCGTCTTCATGTACTACAACAAGGACATCTATAAAGAACTCGGTCTCTCTATTCCCAAGACCTGGGCACAGTTGATCAACAACTTCGAGGCAGCAAAGAAAGCCGGCTATATCCCCTTGGGCAATGGAGCGAAGGACGGATGGTGCCTGGAAACCATGCTTGGTGGTATGGGCCCCGGCTGGTATGGTGGAACCGACTTCTACAATGCTGTGATCAAGGGAGAGAAGGATTTTCAGGACCCCGCATTCATCCGCATGGTGGAAGAGATGAAAGCACTCTCCAAATACCTCCCAGACATGTACATGGGTATCAGCTATGAGGATATGAGATCGAACTTCTTCAACGAGATGTCCCCCCACTTGATCGCAGGTTCCTATGAAGCAGCCTACTTCAATACACAGAATCCTGACCTGGATTGGGGCGTCTTTGCCGTTCCTGGCCAGAGAGAGAGCGATCCTGCTTACGTTTCAGTCTATGCTGACATGAACTTTGCGATGAATGCCAATTCCAAGAACAAGGAAGCAGCAGTCAAGTTCCTGAAGTTCCTCTCCTCCAAGGAGTTTGGCGGCGCCATGGTCAGTGAACTGAAGATGGTCAGCTCCGTTCCTGGAGTGGATGCAACCTCTGAGCCCTTCATCGCCCGTGTCCTGGAACTGCAGGAACATGCAACCCCGTACTTGTTCCTCGTCGGATTCCGTTATCAGCAGCCAACCGGCAGCTCCCTCTGGCAGGCAGCAGCCCAAGGCGTGATGGCAGGAACACTCGCTCCTCGCGAAGCTGCAAAGCAGATTCAGGATGGAATTGCCTCCTACTACGAGCCATTCCAGAAATAACACATTCCTTCTCCTACAGGGGCGTAAGCCTCTGTAGGGGTTCCTTCTTTCTCTTGTATTACCCAACCAAGGAACTCCCATGCACCAAATACAGCGTAGCAAGACACTTTGGATCATCTTCTTCATTACCCCAGGACTGTTGGTTGTGGGCGTCTTTATCCTGCTTCCCCTATTCATGTCGCTCTTCAACAGCCTCTTCTCATGGAGACAGTTGGTTCGCCTCGACTTCGTAGGACTGGACAACTTCAAGCGACTGCTTACCACCTTTCCCTATCAGGAACGCTTCTTCAACGCGCTGGGAAACAACCTTACCTGGTTCCTCTCCACCACGCTTATCCAGAATACCCTGGGCCTTATGTTCGGCTACCTCTTGAGCCGTAATCTTCCTGGTGCCCAGTTCTTCAAACGGGTATTCTTCATTCCTGTCCTCTTCTCCATCGTAGCGGTAGGGTTCCTCTGGGGTATGTACCTCAAGCCCTCCGGCTTGGTGAACAGCTTTCTGAAACTGGCAGGTCTTGCCTCGCTCCAACGCCCCTGGCTGGGACTTGAGCATCTGGCAACACCTTCGATCATTATGGTGAATATCTGGAGGTGGGTCGGATTCCCCTCCCTCGTTTTCCTTGCTGCCATCGACAACGTCCCCCAGGAGTGCATGGAGGCTGCATACCTGGAAGGAACTGGAGAGTGGAAGCTCTTCTGGAAGATTATCTTCCCCCTGATCATCCCCTCCATCACCATCATTACGGTACTGACCATTATCGGGAGTCTCAATGTATTTGAGCAGATCTATACGATGACCGGCTTGGACGGAGCACCAAACTACTCCACTGACACCATCGGGACGCTGTTCTAC
Source organism: Sphaerochaeta sp. S2 (assembly GCF_016406725.1). Classification (GTDB taxonomy): domain Bacteria; phylum Spirochaetota; class Spirochaetia; order Sphaerochaetales; family Sphaerochaetaceae; genus Sphaerochaeta. The sequence goes on from NZ_JAEKNT010000107.1 coordinate 3,670, forward strand.
CGAACGGCCTTTGGCTCGATCGACGCAGGAAGCCCTGAGATTGGGATCGGTTCTGCGATCGGATTGGTTATCTACATGCTGACCTTCACGGTCTCACTCCTCTCCATCTTTGTAACCAGAAGTAGGGAGGTACAGCTATGATC
>NZ_JAEKNT010000108.1 GCF_016406725.1 Sphaerochaeta sp. S2
GCCCTGTTGTTTGCCGATGAACTCATAGGTGAGCAACAAGTCGTAGTAAAGAATTTATCTAAATTCATCAACAAAGTAAAAGGCATATCGGGATTTGCTTTATTAGGTGATGGTCGAATTAGTATGATTTTAGATCCATCAGGATTTGTAACAGTATAGGAGCTATTATGAGTGAAGCATTACTAGAAATTAACGAGACTCAAGAAAATAAATTTTTAACATTTGCTATAGGAGACGATAATTATGGCTTAGAAATCTCTTATGTTGATGACATTATAGGCGTACAAACCATTACTGAAATTCCTTGTCAACCACACCATATGAAAGGTGTAATAAATTTACGAGGACAAATCATTCCAGTTGTTGATGCTAGGATTCGTTTTAATAAACCAGAAAGGAACTATGATGATCGTACTTGTATCGTTGTAGTAACCGTTGAAGAGATACCTATTGGTTTAATTGTCGACCGAGTATTAGAAGTGGTAGATATTGAAGAAGAGCATATTGCTGAACCACCTCATATGGAAACTGGTGGACAGAAGTATATGAAAGGAATTGGTCAGCTGCATGAGCAAATCGTCATGATCATTGATTGCTATAAACTATTTGTAGAAAGTGATAGTATTTAACATGATTGAAAACTTTGAAATGCAAAATTACATTTTAGATCATGGAAAAGATGGTGTCATAATCCTCGACAAAAATCTGGATGTAACTTATGCAAACGCAAGTGCTTATGAGATATTGAAGAATGATGATCTTATAGGAAAAAATATACATGATGTCTTTAGAATCTACGATTATTATACAAAAGTGCTTCAAACAGACATTATTGAAGATGTATTAAGGACACTCAATTCGAGCGGATTAAAAAAAGAAAGTGCCATAAAAAATTTTAACGATGAATTACATTTTGTTTCTGCAAGTATTTCACCTATCTATCATGATTCGGTCGAAGGAATAGTCATTTTCTTTAAAGATATCACGAAGATAAAGAAGAC
>NZ_JAEKNT010000109.1 GCF_016406725.1 Sphaerochaeta sp. S2
GGTCAATGCAGGCCATGCTGCAGAGAAGTTTGGGTTTGAGTGTTTCCATCCACCTTACTGCACCATGAGCAAGGAAGCCGTAGAGGAGTGTCACGATCACCAGATTCAGGTTAATGTGTGGACGGTAAACACCATGCATGAGCTTATAGACTGCTACAACTGGGGATGTGATGGCGTTTTCACCAACTACCCTGATGTTTGCAGGGCGTTTGTGGACGCACAGAAAAACAGATAACTATACAACATGTCTAGGTTTCTGGGCACATGCGAATGTGCCCTTTTTTTTCACTATCGGAATGAGCAGGCGGTCACTTCTTTAGGTATTGTCAGCATTCCACCGTCCACACTCATCCTGTTTTGAAACTATCAATTTCATTGCATCTTCCATTCTCTTATCCTGCACCCCAAGAGAGGTAAGAATATCAACTATTTCCAGTACATCATAGGGAACCAAAATGAACGCCAACCAGGTTTAGCCACTCGTTCCAAGTCGTGGCTTCGTTTATACAAGTGATGAATCAATAGGAACTCTACCAACTGGTCCTATTTGGCATACATGGCTAATGCTCCCCCATTACTGTGTGTCAGATAAACAGCTGGTGAAAGAAAATCGTGTATACGTATATACCTACAAACACATACGCAAAGGGTTACTTAGGCTGTTTCATGTAAACTGTGCTGTGCATTAGCAGGAGGGGCCATCTTCATTGAGCACCTTGCATAGGCATGCATCACCAGGGAGGAACACGGTATCCAAGAACCCAGTGAGAAGTTTCACCTTCTCCCTGTTGATCCCGTAATACATCCATTTGCCCTTTCTCGATGCCGTGATGATTCCTACATTCTTGAGTATGGTTAAATGATGGGAAAGGGTCGGTTGGCTTACATTGAAATACTTTTGTATCTCACAGACACACAACTCTCCACAACTGAGAATATGTACAATGCAGATCCTCGTTGGGTCTGCGATTGCCTTCAACAACTGGGAACCGTTCTCAAAATCGATATTCATTGCAACCTCTACAAAAATCATGGATTATAAATAGATAGATGTCAATATGTATAGCATCCCACTTGTTACAGAATAGAACTTAATAAATTTTTTATTCTATTTATAGTAATTATTTGTTAACTTTCTCACTCAATCTCGATATATTCTTGTTCAGAGTTATATTGACATACTTCGATATATAATCCTATAGTTTTACTAGAAATTATTGCCGCGGGAGGTACATTGTGAGCAACAAGAACAATACATCAGGAATCAGTTTCTTTGAACGATACCTAACACTCTGGGTGCTTCTTTGCATGGCCGCAGGAGTATTGATCGGTGTATATCTTCCTCAGATTCCTCATTTCCTCTCCCGGTTCGAATATGCAAATGTATCAATTCCTGTAGCTATCCTGATCTGGCTCATGATCTACCCCATGATGCTCAAAGTCGATTTCCACAGCATCAAGCAAGTTGGGCAGAATCCAAAAGGCCTTATGATTACCTGGATAACCAACTGGCTTATCAAACCTTTCAGCATGTATGCCATCGCCTTCTTCTTTTTCTTTATCATATACAAGGCCATCATTCCCGAAAGCCTTGCCAGGGAGTACCTGGCAGGGGCTGTCCTGCTGGGAGCTGCGCCTTGTACTGCAATGGTATTTGTATGGAGCCATCTCACCAGAGGCAATCCAGCGTACACCTTGGTACAGGTTGCAACCAATGATCTCATCATTCTGGCAGCATTCGTGCCCATCGTGGGACTATTACTCGGAATAAGTGGGATCAGCATCCCCTGGATGACGCTCTTCCTCTCGGTGGTGCTTTTTGTGGTCATTCCCCTTGGTGCTGGATGGTTCAGTCGTGTGCTGATCACACGCAGTCATGGCCTCGAATACTTTGAAAATACCTTCATTCCCAAATTCAGCAATGTGACCATAACTGGCTTGCTTCTTACCCTGATTATCATATTCTCATTCCAGGGACAGACAATCATAGACAACCCGCTTAATATCGTGTTGATAGCCATACCGCTCATCATCCAGACATTCCTCATCTTCTTCATAGCCTATCTCTGGGCTAAAGCATGGAAACTGCCCCATGATGTAGCAGCACCAGCAGGAATGATTGGGGCCTCAAATTTCTTTGAATTGGCAGTAGCTGTCGCTATCTCAGTCTTTGGACTGCAATCAGGAGCGACGATTGCTACCGTAGTAGGAGTTTTAGTGGAGGTTCCCGTAATGTTGACCTTGGTGGGAATTGCAAACCGCACTAAAGGGTGGTTTCCTGCACCTCAATCCTGAAAACCAGGATTCCACTGGTAGGATTTCATGGCAATCGTTCCATCAGGGAGAAAGGGTATTCCCTCCGACTCGAGCATGACTCGCTGGAGCTCATGGAATTCTTTGCTTGCAAGGCTCCCGTCTGAGCGGATTACCCGATGCCACGGTAGTCCGGAAGGACACTTTCTCATGGCCCACCCTACGATTCTGGCATTACTTGGACTACCAATCATACAGGCGATCTGTCCATAGGAGGCTACCTTTCCCTCTGGAATTCGGCCTACGATTTCATAGACTTGGGCAAAGAAGGAGTGATTCACGTTGCCTTCTCCCAGAGAGCAGCAAGTGTGGAAAGCGCAAAAGAATTCACCTCCCCCTTCACATAGCCCGTAATCGTACCATCGGTACTGACAACAACCAGTGTGGGCTCCCCATCAATGGGGATTTCTGCCTGCTCGGCAAATTTCTCTGCCTTGGAAAGAAACAACACTCCACCCCGCTCCAGGTCGATCAGTCCTTCAAAACTTTCAGCAAGCCCCCTGCGTATAGCCCCACGGACAAAGAAGGGAGCTCCCTCTATGACTGAGATGTGGTAGAACGGAGCAAATCGTATTGGAGTTGCACTCCCTTCAACCGTATCTTGCCAAGCGATGAGTGCTGCTTGTTGTACCTCCCCATTTTCCCTGGAGGTACCAATATTCAAGGCAATCAGGACAGGGGAATCTTTGATGAGGTCTGTAGGAAACACAAATTCAGTATCAGCAAAACTCTTCACTTTTTCCTCAGGAAAGGTTCCAGAGAATAGGAACTGGTTGCAACTCAGCAGAAGAAAGAGCACAATAGTGGGAAATATCATCATTCTTTTCATGGTAGCTCCTAGTATAGTGCCAAACCGCTGATTCCTGTAGAGCTATTTTCCGGTAATCACATGGCAATGAAAGATTGATGATATTACGGAGGACAGCATGTGGTACTACATCATTAAAATTGGGATTTCAGCTCTTACCATCACCCTAGTCAGCGAGATAGCCAAACGCAGTTCCCTATTCGGTGCCTTGATTGCATCTCTCCCATTGACCTCACTCTTGGCAATCCTCTGGATGCACTTTGAGAAAACCCAGGACACCGCCATAGCGCAGCTTTCCCAGTCAATATTCTTTCTGGTACTCCCTTCCCTTGCATTCTTTGCCCTTTTTCCCTTCTTGCTTCATCGCGGCATGGCTTTCTGGGGGAGTTTCATGCTTGCAAGTGGAGCAACAATTGTTCTCTACTTCCTTCTCATCGCCATTCTCAAGCACTACAACGTTGCAGCGCTCTGAATTTCATCTTTTCTCTTGTGTTCCTCATGAAGCTGCTCGATACTACAGAGGGGCTATATGATACAGAGACTTATCGAGACGAAAAAGGCAGCTCCTCTCTTTCAAGGATGGCATGACACCCTTTTACGTTCGTGTATGCAAGGTATCATGGGAGAAATCTATGTAGATGACAGAAATGAGCCTCGCTCAGCTTTTGCTCTGCTTGGAGATTTCTGCCTACTCGCTGGTGAACCATCAAGTGAACTTTTACTCTTCCAGTATGATCTCGGCCGATGGGAAACCCGTTTCCTTGTCCCCAAGGGTGAATTATGGGAACAGGCTATCAGGGAGACATTTGGATCCAGAGCTAAGGAATTCACCCGTTATGCTCTTAAAAAGGAAGCCTCGTTTGATAGAGCTCATTTGAGCGGACTTGTCGATTCCCTCCCCCCGGCATTCCGAATCGTTGAGATAGATGAAATTATCTATCACCACCTCCTCTCTGAGCCTTGGTGTCGGGATCTGGTCGGACAGTTTCCCACCTACGAGCGATTTCGCGACCTGGGACTGGGCTTCGTCATACTCAAAGCCACTGAGGTTGTAGCAGGAGCCTCTTCATACTGCAGGTATCACAACGGAATAGAAGTTGAAGTTGATACAAAAACCCCTTATCGAAGAAAAGGGCTTGCGTTGGCTTGCAGTGCAAAACTCATTCTTGCCTGTATGGAGCGGGACCTTTTTCCCTCTTGGGATGCCCACACAGAACTGTCACTTCACTTGGCTGAGAGGCTTGGGTATACATTGGACTATCTCTATCAGACATTCGAGCTTACCAAGACCAAATAGAGACCCAGCAAACCTATTTCCATCTGCCATGAATAATTGTCTTGCATTACCCTTGCAAGCCTCTCCAACAAACCTACAGTACGTTAACGCACCCTGAGGGAATTGCTCTCATCTTCAAGCCAACCAGATCACAATCTGCAAATATATTTTATTTATAGTCATTATTAGTATTTAGTATTAATAATTAAAGATTAATCAATAATTTTCTTGACTTATGTACGAAATGATTTAACAATAAAGAGTGTGATGCGTTAACGTAAACGCAGAAAACCTTAAGGAGGCTACATATGAAAAAGATGCTCGTAGCGGCAATGGTTCTACTCTTTGCCATGAACATGGTTTTTGCAGGAGGGGCTGCTGAAACTTCGTCAAAAGGAATGGTCGGAGTAGTCATGCCTACCAGATCAGAAGAGCGCTGGAATAAGGATGGAGCAGCGGTCAAATCTGGTTTGGAAGAACTCGGTTATGAGGTCGACCTTCAATTCTCAGACGACGACATTCCAACCCAGGTTCGTCAGATTGAAGACCTGATCACCAAGAGAGCAAAAGTACTCGTCATTGCTTCCATTGATGGATCAGCCTTGACTGATGTACTGGCAAAAGCTGCGGACGAAGGAATTCCCGTAATTGCCTATGACCGATTGATCATGAAATCACCACACGTCGACTACTACCTGTCATTTGACAACTATGCAGTAGGTCAGCAGATGGGTGATATCCTCATCCAGGGAATGAACTTGGACAATCCCGCTAAGAAGCCTTTTCTCATTGAGTTGTTTGGGGATCACCTGACGACAACAATGCTTATTTCTTCTACAACGGCGCCATGGACAAGCTTAAGCCCTATTTTGACAATGGCACCCTCAAGATTGGTTCAGGCCAGCAGGGCATGGACACAGTAGGAACACTCCGCTGGAGCAACGAATTGGCAATGTCCAGAATGGAGAACCTCCTCTCTGCTCATTATACGAACCAGACGCTCGACGGAATTCTGTCTCCTTATGATCCAATCAGTCTTTCCACGCTTGAAGCATGTAAGGCTGTCGGTTATGGAACACCTGGAAAGCCACTGCCGGTCGTCGGTGGACAGGATTGTATTGTAGCTTCCTGTAAGTCAATCCTCGCTGGTGAACAGTATGCAACCGTTCTCAAGGATACCCGTGTACTCGGTATGGCTACTGTAGAGCTCGTTGACACCATCATGCGCGGTGAAGTACCCCAGGGACTCAACACCACAACGTACGATAACGACTCCATCAAGAACGGCAAACCCTATATTGTTCCTTCCGTTCTGTTGGAATCTGTCATCGTCACCAAGGACAACCTCGTAGCTGAAGTAGTCGATACCGGTTACCACTCAGCCGAAGAGCTTGGACTGTAAATGTAATTGCCCGGCCTCAGCAGTGAGGCCGGGATTGTCTCGCATGATCTCGAACCCGGTGCCACCTGCCTACGGGTGATTTGGAATCGGGTTCAAGTCTATATAGTGGGGAGCCATGTATGCCAAACAATTCTATTCTGCTGTCGATGAAGCATATCACCAAGACTTTCCCGGGGGTGAGAGCGCTTGATGATGTCAGCCTAGATGTAAAACCATCTGAAATTCATGCCTTGGTTGGCGAGAATGGAGCAGGAAAATCAACATTGATGAAAGTTCTCTCAGGTGTGTACCCATACGGAACCTATGATGGGGACATCTTTTTCGAAGGCAAGCACTGCAAGTTCTCCAGCATCAGACAGAGTGAACAAGCGGGAATTGTCATCATTCACCAGGAACTGGCATTAAGCCCCTATCTTTCGATTGCTGAGAATATGTTCATTGGTGACGAGCGGGCTAAATTCAATATCATCAATTGGGATAAGACCCGAGAAGACGCAATAACATATATGAAGCGAATCGGGCTCAATGAAAATCCAAACACTCCGGTAAATAAGCTTGGCGTAGGAAAACAACAGATGGTCGAGATCGCCAAGGCGTTGGCAAAGCACGCAAAGCTGCTGATTCTCGACGAGCCTACTTCAGCACTCAATGAGAGAGATAGCCAACATCTACTTGATATTCTCAAGGAGTTGCGTGACAAGAGCAATATTTCCTCTGTCTTGATCTCCCATAAACTGAATGAAGTTGCTTCTATTGCCGATTCCATTACCATTTTACGGGATGGAAAAACTATTGAGACACTTGATGTAGAGCGCAAGAAAGATGCTCCTGTATCAATCAGCGAAGAGAGAATCATCAAGGGTATGGTTGGAAGGGAAATTACCGACATGTTCCCAAAGCGGGATAACCCAGTCGGGGATATACTATTTGAGGTCAAGGATTGGACGGTCCAGAACCCTGACAATCCCGAACGAAACAAACTCGAAGGGGTAAACATCAATGTTCGCTCTGGAGAAGTCGTTGGCCTAGCCGGTCTGGTTGGTGCTGGCCGTACTGAATTCGCCATGAGTGTGTTTGGCCGTGCATATGGGGAAAACATCACGGGGAAAACGTATCTTGAAGGAAAGGAAGTCGACATCAGCACAATTCCCAAGGCAATCGCAAACGGTGTTGCCTACGTGCCTGAGGACCGCAAGGAACTTGGTTTGGTGTTGATCCAAAACATCAAGGAAAATACCACAATTGCAAAACTCAAGAAGATTGCAAATGCTTCAGTGATCAACGAACATGAAGAGAATATTGTCGCAGAGGATTATTGCAAGCGACTTAACACAAAGACACCGACGATTCTCCAGAAGACGGGGAACCTCTCTGGAGGTAATCAGCAGAAAGTTGTGTTGTCCAAATGGTTGTTCACTGACCCAAAGGTATTGATTCTCGATGAACCTACGCGAGGTATTGATGTTGGGACAAAGCATGAGATCTACACAATCATCAATTCACTCGCCAAACAAGGATATGCATGTATCCTGATCTCCAGTGAAATGCCGGAGATTATTGGAATGAGTGATAGAATCTATGTAATGAGTGAAGGAAAGATTACTGCAGAACTTTCTGGAGAGACCGCGACCCAAGAGGATATTATGCGTAATATCCTCAACAACTAAGACACCGTTGTTCACCCAGCGATGTGGAGACATGGGATCCGATAACAATTTTACTGAGTACATGCGATAAGGAGTATGGGATGAGTGGCTTGATTGAAATTTTGAAAAAGAATGTGAGGCAGTATATGATGGTCATCGCCTTGGCTGTGGCGATGATTGCGTTTGGTCTCTTGACGGACGGTATCTTTTTCAGACCAGTGAATCTGACGAATCTGGTACTTCAGAACAGCTATGTTTTGATTCTTGCCGTTGGTATGTTGCTGTGTACATTGACGGGTAACATCGACCTTTCTGTTGGATCCATGGTCGCTTTCATTGGTGCCCTGTGCGGAGTCATGATGGTAGACCTCCAGTGGAATCCGTACCTTGCCATGATTATTGCATTGGCATGTGGCACTTTGATCGGAATGTGGCAAGGCTTCTGGATAGCATTCGTGAATGTCCCACCATTCATTGCCACCCTTGCAGGCATGTTGGTATTTAGAGGCTTGGGACAGGTCATCATGAAGGGCCAGACGAAGGCACCTTTCCCAGAGGCGTTCCAAAAGATTTCAAGTGGTTATATCCCTGATCCCTTTGGAGGAGCCACTGTCGGGAATGTGACGTTTCACATTTTTACCCTCCTCATCGGGTTTGTCATTGTCGGGTTGATCATCTTCGGAGAAATTCAGAAACGAAAGAAACAAAAGAAATACGCCTTTGACCTTCTCCCTCCTGGGATCTGGCTTGCCAAGGTAATCTTTATTGCTTCTGTCTTGATAGCTTTTACCGTTGTCTTTGCAATCTATAAAGGGTTCCCCAATGTCTTGATCCTGCTGGGAGTACTCGTTGTAGGATACCAGTTTGTTGCATCCAAGACAGTCCAGGGCCGTCATATCTACGCTCTTGGTGGAAACAGGAAAGCTGCTGAGCTGTCCGGTGTAAAAGTAAAATGGGTAATGTTCTGGATATATACGAATATGGCTATCCTGGCTACGGTTGCTGCAATGGTATTTACTGCACGCCTCAACTCTGCCACGCCAAAAGCTGGACAGAACTTTGAGATGGATGCCATCGCTGCTTGTTACGTAGGTGGATCGGCTGTCTCCGGTGGAGTCGGTACGGTAATTGGTGCAGTGGTCGGAGGGCTCTTCATCGGAGTCCTGAACAACGGTATGTCAATCATTGGTGTCAGTACTGACTGGCAACAAGCTATCAAGGGTTTTGTACTGCTTGCAGCCGTTGCATTCGACCTGTATTCGAAATCAAGGTCATCCAAGGGGGCATGATTCTCTATTGCTCATGATTAAGGGAAACCCCTGTAGCCCATTCGGGTTGCAGGGGTTTCTAGTCTTCCAAGAGAATATCAGCCAAGGCAAGCCTCTCTACCGTAAGCCCGTCACTGATCCTGCTGATACCTCCAAACCACGACTCAGTACAGATTTTTACAAACTCTGGGTCGTGGATTGGAAACCCGGAAGAACTCCCTATCAAACAATCAATACCACACATAGGACACTGCAGGGTCTTCTCCTTCGGCTCTCTCTCGGTAATCCAATACAGCTTTTCCTCTGTCTGTGGGTTAAACGTATGGCCACAATAAAAACATGTGCAGCTGTCACTTTCCAGAATCTGGCTTTCATTGGCGAAGGTGGCCTTGTGTGCAAGCTGTACATACTCAGGTGGATACTTTTCAGAAACAAAGGGAATATAGGACGATCGTTTTCTTTTCATGTACTTACCTTCCATCCATCCTCTATCAATGCATCAAGCGAGTTATACTCCCCTTCCAGTGCATCACTTTCATAATTGAATACACGATAACGGTA
>NZ_JAEKNT010000110.1 GCF_016406725.1 Sphaerochaeta sp. S2
ATGAAATACTCCCCCAGGGCCGCCGTTTTCCCCATACACCTGGTTAATGCCGTACTGTTGGGCGATCGTCCAATCCTCATCCCAGAGCTGAAAACGATTTCCCACCTCGATGGAGATGACCACTACATCACAACCCTGCAGTGCTTCCTTACGGTCAGTGGTTGCCTCAATGGTAAAAGGGAGATTATTCGCTTCGACAAATGCGTTGGCTTTGTTATAGACCTTCTTTAACGCTTCTGCATTGATATCAACCAAACTGATGGTACTTCCCACCAATGTTTTACTTTGCATAATATCGCCAAGGGTACCAAGCCCAAACTGTGCACTGCCTGCCCCAATAAGAACTATCTTCATGATTTTCTCCTCACAACACTATACTATGCTTTTTTCTGGCTACAAAGACTTTGTTTCATAGTATACTCTCTCCATGAGACTCTTTTATGCACTGCTGTTTCCAGAGAGCACTTTGCAACAGCTTACATCCATCCAGAACACCATTGTTCCTTATCTCTCTAAAGGAAATCCAACGAGCAAAGGGAATCTCCATCTCACCCTTGCCTTTCTCGGAGAGCAGGATGAGAAAATCCTTCCTTTGCTTGGAGACATCCTTGAGGCAATGCCCAAAAGAGAGGTCGAAGTCCTGTTCAATCATCTAGGAACATTTCCCAAGCAGGGAGGTGACATCATCTACAGTGGGATAGCCCATCATACAAGATTGTTTCAATTACAGAAGACACTTATTGCCCTATTGCAAGAATACCACGTGGTTTTCAAGGACACCCGTTTCAAAGCACACATTACACTCTTTCGAAGAGCTCGCTTTAAAGAACTTCCCGATATGCCTCTCTTTTCCAGTAAGGCAAAGAGTATTGCTCTTATGCAGTCACATCGCGTACAAGGAGTTCTTACCTATACTCCTCTCATTTCTAAAACAATACAATAAATACAGTTGTATTTTATCTCATTGCAAACTATACCCTTCCATGCTACCCTCCACACATGGATACATATGTTGAGCACAATGCACGAGCTTGGGATAGTGAAGTTGAAAAACACACCATCTGGACAGATGGCTGCACTGAAGAACAGATAGAGAAAGCACGAAGAGGAGAATTGGATATGGTTCTCTCTCCGTTCAAGCAGGTCCCTCCATCCTGGGTCAGTGGTGTTAAAGGAAAAAAGATCCTTGCCCTTGCCTGTGGTGGTGGTCAGCAAGCGGTTCTTCTTGCACTCGCTGGTTCAGAGGTAACCCTGTATGATATTTCAGAAAAACAACTTGCACAGGATGCATCCTATGCTGAGCGACTCCAACTGGAAATGGAATTCGTCAAGGGAGATATGCGGGACCTCTCCTGTTTTGCAGACTCCACGTTTGACATGATATACAACCCAACCTCCACATGTTTCATTGATGAGGTGCACAGCATGTATCAACACTGCTACAGGATCTTGAAGAAAGGTGGGCGAATGCTTACCAGCATCACCAACCCAGTGCTCTATCTCTTTGACGAAAAGAAAGCCTTAAGAAACCACCTCCAGGTGAAATACACCATCCCCTACTCTGACTTGAAAAGCCTTGGGAAAAAGGAGTTGGAAAAGCGTATGAGAAAACATGATACCATTGAATTTTCCCATACGTTGCAAGACCTGCTTGGAGGGCTTACGGACTGTGGGTTTCATTTAACGGGTATCTACACCGACACGGCAGGATTCATGATGATCGACAGTTATATCCATGACTGCTATCTTGCAGTTCGTGCAGAGAAGAGCTTGTAGGGTACAAACCCATCTGTGTATACTAAGGATATGGAAAACTATTTTGCACGATTACTACTCTCCAGTGAAC
>NZ_JAEKNT010000111.1 GCF_016406725.1 Sphaerochaeta sp. S2
GCAAGTTCGTCGGCACCGTCAAATGTTTATAAAAGCCAGCTGCTAAATCATAACTTCCGATCATCTGGCCATCACGCATGACACTCACTTCATCAGCTATGGTAAAAATTTCTTCCATCTTATGGGAGATATAGATAACTGCTACATTCTGCTCCCTCAGTTGGTTGATGATCTTGAAGAGGTGCTTGACCTCGTTATCCGTAAGTGAGCTGGTAGGTTCATCCATGACAACCACTGAGGCATTGTAACTGACCGCCTTGGCGATCTCACAGGTCTGCTGCATGGAGATGGATAGAGAACCGATGCGAACCTCTGGTTTCACATTGATCTCCAGGTCCTTGAGCAGATGCCTGGTATCCTCATTCATTTTCTTGTGATCGATCAAACCAAACTTGTTCAGTGGCTCACGGCCAAGGAACAGATTCTCTGCTACCGAGCGCTCAGGAACATTGCTGAGCTCCTGGTGAATCATCGACACTCCCTGGTTGAGCGCATCATGGGAGTCCTTGAATCGGTGCTCCTTTCCATTGAGTTTGATAATCCCACTATCTTCCTGGTAAATACCGAACAAACACTTCATCAACGTCGATTTGCCTGCACCATTCTCGCCCATCAAGGCGTGTACTGTTCCTGGCTTTACCCGGAGCGTTACTCCATCGAGGGCTTTCACACCAGGGAAGGTTTTGGTAATTCCTTCCATTTCCAGGGCAAATGTTGTGTCCATCTGTCTTCCTCTTCCCATATTTTGCAATCGTCGTTCATAAAGTGTCTCCTACTGCTGATGGCAGCAGGAGACAATCTTGTCTTACATCAAGTCCTTGTAATTCTCTTTGGTGATCGGCTTGAAAGGAACCAGGTAGCACTGGGAAATGACAGCTGGGTCATTTGCAGGTGCTTCACTGATGATTTCCTTAGCGGGCTCGATTCCCCAAGCGGTTACTCCCTGTGCAGTGCCTTTGGTGGCCATTGCAAGTGCAAGCTCGAATGCGGTGCTGCTCTGTCCAACTGAGTCCTGCAGAACGGTAGCATACAACTTGTCCTGATCCATGGAGTTCAGTGCATCGGCAGTTGCATCGATACCGAGAACAGGGACGCTCAGGATGGTACCATCGCTGGCATCGTTGTCAACCAAACCGTTGGTAACCAAGGATTCAACTGCACCAAGAGCCATGCCGTCGTTCTGTGCAACCACGAGGTTGAACTTGCCACGGTGTGCTGCAAGCCAGGTGTCCATCTTTTCCTGAGCCTTGTCTGGAGTCCAGTCAGCAGTGTCCTTCGCAACGAAGTTCACGGTATAACCAAGGCTTTCGAGGGTATCGACAAAACCAGCTTCGCGACTGATCTGAGCAGGGTGGCCAAGCTGTCCCTGCAAGTACAGGATATTCAACTCTTTACCAGGAGCCTTGTCAGGATACTGAGTGAAGTAGTCGTCAACAATCTGTGCCTGGTACTGACCAGCAACCAACTCAGGTGAGGAAGCAAGGTAGAAATCCTTACCTACCTTCAAAGCATCAACAGAAGGCTGGATGTTGGAGAAGGCAGCGCCACCACCAACAGCCTGGATCTGCTGTGCCATCTGCTCAGTTACACTGGTGTCCTGAGGAATGATCACAAAATACTTGTATCCCTGGGTGATCAAGGTGTTGAGCTGGTCGAGCTGACGAGCCACGTCACCCTGCGCATCCTGCAGGTTCAATTCAACGCCGTTCTCTTCTGCAAGCTTGCGAAGATTGTCAGCATAGTCCTTAACAAACTGTTCGTTCAGATTTCTGATAAGAGCACCGATCTTTACCGTATCATCGGCTGCTTCTTTTCCGCCCTGTGCGAAAAGACCAGTACAGACAAGTGCCAGTACCAACAAAATAGCTACAGTCTTCTTCATAAAAACTCCTTTTGAGTAATTCCAGGATTCGCCTCCTGGCAAGCGTGATATTCACAATAGGCATCCATCGCTGATGGACAACCCCTATTGCCTGTGTCTTATGTATCTTCACATCGGAAAATCCATTTGTCAATGAAAAAATGTAAACGTTTACAGGTTTTTCTACTTTGTATAGCTTATAGTATGTTTTTAAGTATATTTATACACCTATAGCTAAGTGTAAACCTTTACAATCCACCCGATGTGAACGAATGATTCATTGAAATTGGCTGGTATGTTTCCTTGCAATATCGATATATTTGGATTGGTACAGAGTATTTATCCTGCTCTCTTTTTGTATGGAGCAGTATCAAATTCCCAAGAAAATTGGTGGAATTTTTTACATGATTACTGCATAGTAATAACCATGGCATACACTGAATACGGAAATACTTGGTGGGGCGATCGATGGCTCGACTCCCTTACACAAATCGACTACTCAAACAGGCTCCCCAGAGGGAAGCGATATGCTCGTAATGGCTCGGTTCGTTCCATTACAATCGACAGAGGTAATGTAACCGCACGGGTGCAAGGAACAAGAGCTACTCCCTATAAGGTAAGCGTTGGAATCAGCCAATATACGAAAGCAGACAACAAGAGACTGATCGATCTTATCAGGGAGAATCCATATTATCTGGGAAGCCTGCAAACTGGAGAACTCCCCCCAGAACTTGAACAAGAGTGTATGGATATCGGTATTAAGTTGTTCCCGCAATCATGGAAGGATTTGGGGATGCAGTGCAGCTGCCCTGACTGGGCCGTTCCCTGCAAGCACTTGGCTGCAGTCATCTACATGATTGCCAATGAGATTGACAAGGACCCTTTTCTCATTTTCCGCCTCCATGGCCTGGATGTACAGTCATTGTTTTTGGGTTCCGGGGGTTCTATCGGGGATCAGATACCAACCTTGGATTCTCTTACCCTAAGCACTTGGAAGGGTAGCTCAACTGAATTGGGTGAGCTGGACCTACAGTTGATCCCAGACATGAAACCTGTTCTGGAACGTGTCCTTACGGAGAATCCGCTCTTTTCCCCTCAACATGACTTCAAGCGAGACTATCTCTCATATATTTCAAACCTTGCAAAACAGACCACAAAGTTTGTCAATCAGCTGGAGATTTCCCAACAGATTCCGAGCATCCTCTATGATGAGTGTAAGATCAACTACCAGGGACAAACGATGCAAGGAGTTTTCAAACAGGGAAAAAACAAGCTTGCCTTTTCATCACAAGAGATGGATGGGTGTCTCTCCTATCTCCAATCCTTTCCCATTGGTTCAACAGAGGACTACCCTCCAGTCCTTTCACTCCTGCTCTTTGCACACAACTTTACGCTTCGACTTCTGCAGACCCATGGTGCCATCCCCAGACTGTTGGATCTTGGCAAAGACCAATACATCCTTCACTGGATTCCTGCCTATTTCAATCCTGAGATCAAGGCCATAACAGATTCCCTCGCAGCTAGGTTGCAGGATAAGGATCTAGTCTTCATTGATTCAGAACCAGCAGACAAGCTCCAACAAATCTTTCTCATGGTGTCATTATTTGTCCGCTCCTATAGCGACCTATTAGTGGATGCTGCAAATATCCCAGAAACTGACGAGCATGCATTGTTCTTTGCAGGAACACCCTATAAAATCAGGACCCTTGCTCAGAGAGGGAATCCCCTTGCCATCCATCACTGGCTTGGAAGACTAATGCTCACCACCGGATCTCATCGTCCCGTCCTTTGGATGAAGGAAACAGCAAAGGATACCTTCCAGTGTACCATCCAAGTCAAAGAGGCGGATGAGGATCCGATTGACCTCTCGTCATTTCTTTCAGAAAACACAGAGACGGCTGCAATTCTTCAGGATCTCAGTTATCTGGGAACCTACTTCAATCCCATCCAGAAAGCATTGATGGCACGAGGTAGTACTACAGTTACTGGTGATGAATTTCTCGATGCTTGGTTCAATGCCCTCCCAGCTTTGAAAGCACTTGGGGTCAGTATGATCATCCCCAGAAGCTTGCAAAAAACGCTCTCTCCACGTGTTTCTGTTCGCATGAGTACCTCCAGTGGAGGATCTGCTGAGAGTTTTCTTGCCTTACGGGATCTCTTGGATGTTTCATGGACTATTGTTTTGGGAGAGGATTCAATCGATCCAGAAACGTTGCAATCCATGTTGGAACAAGGGAGAAAGTATGTTGCTTTCAAGGATCAATATGTATTGCTCGATGAAAAAGAGATTGGAAGAATCAATCGTAGACTGGAGAAAGCCATCAAACTCTCCCCTCTCGACCTCCTGAAAGCGCATCTGTTGGGCACCTATGAGGAGCAGCCGGTGATGATGGAAAAAGGTGTACAGGAACTATTCAGCTCCCTCTTACAGATTACACCCACACCAGTACCATCTGAAGTCAATGCTTCATTGCGACCCTATCAGGAGCGAGGATTTCAGTGGTTGATGCACAACCATGCAATCGGATTGGGTTCACTCTTGGCTGATGATATGGGGTTAGGCAAGACAATACAGGTCATTACATTCTTGGTCGCCCTGAAAAACAAGAACATCATCACACAGAAAAAACCAGTGTTGATTGTTGTTCCAGCCTCTCTGATGACTAACTGGGAACATGAGATATCGCGCTTTGCCCCTTCTCTCTCAACCTTTGTGTATCATGGGCAAAACCGACAGCTTGAGAAGGAAAGCGACTGCATCATTACCACCTATGCTACAGTGAGAAGAGATATTGAACTCTTACAGAAAACTCGTTTCTCGGTGACCATCCTTGATGAGGCACAGGCAATCAAGAATAGGGACTCAGCCCAAGCAAAGTCTGTCAGCAAGCTGAAGAGCGACCACTCCATCGCCATGACCGGCACACCAGTGGAAAACCGAATGCTTGACTACTGGAGCATCATAGATTGTGTCATGAAGGGATACCTGGGCAATCAGACAAGCTTCAAGACCCATTTTGCCATTCCCATTGAGCGGTATCATGATCAATCTGCCTTGAAGGCATTCCGCTCCCTTACAAAGCCATTGATGCTTCGTCGAGTCAAAACTGATACCTCAATTATCAACGACCTACCAGAGAAGCTGGTACTTGAAAGATACGCAAATCTATCCTTGGAGCAAAAAGTGCTATACAAGGGAATTGTGGAGCAGACAGAGAAAACCCTGCAAGGTGCTGATGGAATTGAAAAAAAGGGTGCGGTATTCAAGTTGATGACAGCCCTCAAACAGGTCTGTTGCCACCCTGCCCTTTACTGCGACACCAGTAATAAGGAATCAGGGAATTCCGGAAAAACTACCCTCTTGATGGACCTGCTTGAGTCAATTCATCAGAGAAATGAGAAAGTGTTGGTTTTCACCCAATATGCCCAAATGGGGTTCCTGCTTCAAGAGTTGTTGAAAGAATCATTTTCACTGGAGGCTCCCTTCCTACATGGCGGCTCTACCAGGGCACAGCGCGATGCAATGGTGAAGCAATTCCAATCTGATCCTGAATGCTGGCTGATGCTTCTCTCAATTCGGGCAGGCGGAACTGGGCTGAACCTTACATCAGCAAGCCATGTGATTCACTATGATCTATGGTGGAATCCAGCTGTGGAGAACCAAGCAACTGACCGCGCGTTCAGGATCGGGCAAGACAAACAGGTAACTGTCCACCGGCTTATCACAGAAGGGACCTTTGAGGAACGCATCAACGATATGCTCACTTCCAAAAAAGATTTGGCTGACAGTGTTGTATCGGCAGGGGAGAATTGGATAACAGAGCTCTCAACTGAACAGCTGAAGGAACTCATAGAATTAAGGGAGAGCCATACTGAGACAGCCCCCCGTTAAGGAAGGGCTGGCTTTGTCTGATGCTCTTTGTGTTACGGTTTGAAGATCTTAACCTTCTGCTCCCGCTTGATCCGGTCACGTCCCTCTTGCAGGCTTTCCAGTTCACCGGTAGCCCAGGCCTGGACAACCAAGTTACCCAATGCTGTTGCTTCCACCGGTCCTGCGTATACAGGAAGACCGGTTTCAGTGGCTGCCCACTGGTCGAGAATCTCGTTTTTACAGCCTCCACCAATGATGTGCAGAGCTGTAAATTTTTTGCCAATCACTGATTCAAGGTCGCTGATTGCCTTCGCATAGGCTTTGGCAAGTCCTCGATAGATGGCAACCATGTACTCACCATGGCTGGAAGGAGCGGGAAAATCATGCTCCCTGCACCAGGCATCAATCCTGTCAGTCATCAGATTGTCATGGCTATTGGGCTTGAGGAACCGGGTATCAGCTGGATCGATGTATCCTTGATAGTCCGTGCAGCGAAGAGTTTCCTCATCAAGCTCTTTCCACTTGATCTCCTGCCCTTCCCTTTCCCAGTGCCTCACACACTCCTGTTGTCTCCACATCCCCATGATATTCTTGAGGAATCGGATACCACCGCTTGCAGCCACCTCATTGGTAAAGCCACTCTCCATCGAAGCTTGGTCAGTCCGTGGTTCAGAGAGCTCAACTCCCAGAAGTGACCAGGTACCACTGGAGATGTACAGTGGTGTCGCCCCTGCCTCAGCAGGAACAGCAGCGACTGCACTCGCAGTATCATGAGCAGCGCTTGCAATTACGACCACCTCGGAGGATGACCCCACTTCGTGGGCAACATCTGTGGTCAAGCTTCCCAATACAGTACCGCTGTCAACAATCTCCCCGAACAAGGAACGCTCAAAACCCATGTCATCGATAAGGTCCCATGCCCATGTTTTTTGCTTTGGATCATACAACTGCGTAGTTGAAGCGTGGGTACGTTCATTCTTCATGATAC
>NZ_JAEKNT010000112.1 GCF_016406725.1 Sphaerochaeta sp. S2
GAGTAGGGCAGGTAAAACAGCACCTTGCAGGAAAAGCATATTTCCTGCTGCCTTGATTGCTTCCAATTGTGAGCCAATGTGCTCATCAGACAGTGAGGTGTCATACTCGAAGGTTTTCTCTTGGGTATTTCGGGCAAAGAGTGTTTGCTCTTCTTCCTTGGTAAGTCTCACCAACCACTCTTCAGTGATTACGCCTTCTGCAATGATGACCTCAAACCCATAGGCATAGAGGGAAGCGCCCAAGGCAATTTCAAACTCAAAATAGGATGGCTTGTTCTTGTTTCCTGCCTTAAGCCTGCAATAGACCTCAGGATTCCTGATTGCTTCTGTTCCTTGCTTGATAAGGGAGTGGGCAAAGGCCATTGCCTTGATCACATTGCTTTTTCCTGCTGCATTGGCCCCAAAGATGGCGCCAAATTTCAGGAGATGTACTGAGTCCACCGTGAATATCCGCTCTCCAACCCCAAGATCAGCATCAGCGAGCAGAGAGAGGCTTTGATTTGTATCAAAGGAGAGAAAATTCCCTACCGTAAAACGTACAAGCATGTATGCCTCCAAGAAAACTCTACCAGCTCTGGAGAGGGCACACAACCTTTTTACTTCTTCTGGTACAACACCGTCTTCTGGTAGTCTGAGGGAAGCATACCATAACGCTTTTGGAAGGCTCTTCTGAATGTCTGGGGATTGGAATAACCGCAGAGGGTGGTAATCTCCCCAATGGTCATCTGTTTCTCACTGAAGAGCACCAAGGAACGTTCCAGCCGATAGGTCTCTACATATTGGGCGAAGGATGTCTCCATCCTGGTCTGCATAAAGTCATGCATGCCACCCTCACCAGGCGCATGAGGAAGGCAGCGGACGGGTTCGTGGGATACAAGTGCGCCCCGCACACCGATACCTACGAGACCGGCATCCACGCCGCCCTGATGGTCATCCGCACCCTTGAGTCAGGCAAGAGACCCACCATGGCCATGGTGAGGATACCGATGCTTATCGCCGGGGAGCAGAGTGAGACCAGCGTGGAGCCGATGAGGAGCCTCATCCAAGGGCTGAGGGAACGGGAGAAGGAAAAAGGCGTGCTTGCCTGTTCCTACACCCTCGGCTTCCCCTGGGCGGATGAGAGGGAGAACGCGGTGCATGCGGTGGTGGTGACCCAGGACGACCAAAAGAGAGCCGATGAGATAGCAAAGGAACTGGCAGCCATATTCTGGGGCCGGAGGGCCGAGTTCGGGTTCTACAACGAGACCAGGATGCCCAGCGATGCTATAGGAGCGACCAAGGAGTCGATTGCAGAAGGTGTGTACCCGGTGGTCATCAGCGACAGCGGGGACAACCCGACAGCAGGTGGCAGCGGGGATGTTACGAACTTCCTGCGCCTGGTCATGGACGACCCCGTCCTCTCCAAGCTCAGTCCACCCCTGCTCTACCAGGGATTCTATGACCCACCTGTGGTGGCTCAGGCTTTCCGCGAGGGAGTTGGTTCATCCTTCCACTGCTCACTGGGAACGAAGTTCGACAAAGAGAAGAGCAGTCCTATCGAGGCTGAGGCCAAGGTTATCTCCCTCAAGGAGAAATGGGAAGGGGCGAACAACGCCGACCTTGCCCTCCTGGAGATGGGAGGGGTACACGTGGTGGTGGCAAGCAAGCATGTAGGATGCTACGACCCTGAGATGATGAGAATCCTCGGGGCTGAGCCGACGAGGTGCAAGGCCGTCGTGGTGAAGCTGGGCTACCTGGAACCGGAGATACGCTCGATTGCAAAGCGGTCGATGATGGCACTCACCACCGGCAGCACCGACGAGCTCTTCACTCGCCTGCCCTACAGGGAGCTCTCCAGGCCCATCTGCCCGCTTGACGGGGAGTTCGATGC